>NZ_KI914927.1:181356-190668 GCF_000520575.1 Arthrobacter sp. I3 | reverse complement strand
GCCCCGCCGTCCGCGGGGCGATCCTCTGCTCCTTGAGGTTCAATGCGAACGGCCTGACCCGCTCCTCCCACAGCGCGTCGACCGCGTGCCGGAGGTCCTCCGGGGTGCCCGAGTTATCCAGCACGACGTCCGCGGCGGCCAGCCGGTCCTCGCGGCCCGCCTGGGCTGCCATCCGGGCGCGCGCCTCGTCGGCGGTCATGTTGCGGCGTTCGGCCATGCGGCGGACCCGGACGTCGTCGGGGGCATCCACCACGACCACCAGATGGAAGTTCTTCCCTTGCCCGGTTTCGACCAGGAGCGGGATGTCCTGGACCACGACGGCGCCGGCCGGGGCGGCGGCGAGCATCGCCGCGGCGCGCTCCCGCACCAAGGGGTGGACGATGCCGTTCAGCGCGGCCAGGCGCTCCGCATCACCGAAGACAAGGGCACCGAGCCGGGCCCGGTCCAGCCGGCCTTCCGGGGTCAGGACGGCGGCACCGAAGGTCTCCACCACACTGGCCAGCCCGGGTGTACCAGGTTCCACTACCTCCCTGGCCAGCGCGTCGGCGTCGACAAGCACTGCTCCGAGGTCGCGCAGTCGCGCGGCAACCATGGACTTCCCTGAGGCGATTCCGCCGGTCAACCCGATCTTCAACACCTCACCAGACTAAACTGAACCGGTGGCAGATGCGGCGGAATCCCCCGAGAGCAGGACGGCCGTCTACACCACCCTCGCCGCGGGGCCCGGGTTTCGGCACGAAATCGAGGTCAAGCGGTCCCGTTTCATCACCGTGCTGGCCCGCACGGCGGACGAGGACGCCGCCCGGGCCGTCCTCGGCAGCTTGCGCCGGGAATTCCATGACGCCCGGCATCACTGCTTCGCCTTCGTGCTCGGCCCCGACCGGGACATCCAGCGGTCCAACGACGACGGCGAGCCGTCCGGCACCGCGGGCATCCCCATGCTCGAGGCGCTGCTGAAGCGGGAGACCGCACCCGGCGTCGCCGATCTCAGCGACGTCGCCGTCGTCGTCGTGCGCTATTTCGGCGGCATTCTCCTGGGTGCCGGCGGCCTGGTGAGGGCCTATTCCGAATCGGTGTCCGGAGCGCTGGACCTGGCTCCCCTCGTGCGGCGCCGCCGGCTGCGCATTTGCTCGGTGCCCGTCCAGCACGCCGTGGCCGGGCGGCTAGAGAACGATCTGCGCGCCGCGGGGTATGTCATGGCCGAAACCCGTTACGAGGCGCAGACTACTGTCCTGAGGCTGGCGCTGCCGGATGATCCGGAAGAACTGGCCCGGGCTGCGGACCGCGTGGCCGCCCTGTCGGCCGGGAGCGCGTCGCTGCTGCCCGGAGAAACGGAGTGGATCGATGTGCCCATCAGCTGAGCCCGTGCCCGCGGTCGCGCTGCTTGACGTCAGCGAGGATGTTCTCGAACAGCTCCTGGAACTTGCGCTCCGGGACGCCGACGCCGACGAGGTCACCCCGCCGCTGGGCACGACCGCCGGCTGGAACACCGACCGGATCAGCTGGTTCCGCGAATTCCACCGCGCCGCTACAGCCGGCCTGGACGGTCCCGCAGGGCAGAAGACGTGGGCCATCAGCTGCGACGGGCAGATGGCAGGGTCCGTGCGCCTCAGGCGGATGGACACGGCACCGGCAGCAGCGGATGAGGGCTGGGCCGGTGCCGGGGCCGAGGCTGTTGGTGCCGCCGGGGCTGGGCCAGGTGGTGGCGCCGGGGCTGTTGCGGGGCGTGGCGGCTACGCCGGGCCGAGTGATGGCGCCGAAGCTGGTGCAGGTGGCGGCCAGGCGCTGGAAACCGGCATCTGGCTCGCCCGGAGCTTCCGCGGTCGGGGTGTGGGCCGCGAGGCGCTGCGCCTCGTAAAGGCTCGCGCCGCGTCAACCGGGGCAGCCGTCCTGGTGGCCGAGACGACCGCCGGCAACGTGGGCGCCCTCGCGTTGCTGAAGTACGCGGGCGCCGAACTGGTGACCGGTGCCGCCTCGCAGACGCACACGGTGCCGGTCATAGCGAAGATCCCGCTGCGCTGAAGGCATGGCATCCGGGGCCGGTTCCGGGCTTCCTCCCACCATTGGACATGCCCTCCGTTGTCAGCGCCTGGCTGCCGTCACGGAGCCTACATTCCATGGCGCGACCCAGTGCCTGTCCTGACAAGCAGGAAGCGCGTGCAACGGCAGCCCGGGGACTAGGGCCACGAATGGGCATGTCCGGCGGCCACGGCACGATGCGGACACCCGGCGCTGGACATGTCCCGCGCCCGGGGCCAGGACTGGGCCCAATCCGCAAATGTCCATGGCCCGGCTCGAAAAGTGGGCATGTCCCCGGAGGGAGGGCTTCAATAATGGGCATGTCCGGTGGTCCGGGCAACCGCGGCTCATGTCCGGCGCCAGGGCATGGCGAGGGCCTCCCCGCACTGGACATGTCCCGCGCCCGAGGCCAGGACTGGGCCCAATCCACAAATGTCCAAGGCCCGGCTCGAAAAATGGACATGTCCCCGGAGGGAGGGCTTCAATAATGGGCATGTCCGGTGGTCCGAGCAACCGCGGCTCATGTCCGGCGCCAGGGCATGGCGGGGGCCTCCCCGCACTGGACATGTCCCGCGCCCGGGGCCAGGACTGGGCACAATCCACAAATGTCCACGGCCCGGCTCTAAGAATGGGCATGTCCCCCGGAGGGAGGGCTTCAATAATGGGCATGTCCCTCCGGGGCACAAAGAAAGGTGGCCGCCCCCGAGGGGACGGCCACCTTCAAGCTACAAACTGCCTGGCCTCAGGGAGCGGACTCCTTAAGGATCACGGGCAATTAGTTGCCGGTCAGCTTCTCGCGCAGAGCGGCAAGAGCCTCGTCCGAAGCAAGCGTGCCTGCACCGGTCTCGGCTGCAGCCGGCTCGGAGGAGTAGCTGGTGGTGCCGGAATCGCTCTCGCCGGACGTTGCAGCTGCAGCGTCGTCGGCAGCGTGCTGGGCAACCTGCTTCTTGTGTGCTTCCCAGCGGGTCTGGGCGTCAGCGTACTGCTGCTCCCAGGCTGCGCGCTGGTTCTCGTAGCCTTCAAGCCACTCGTTGGACTCCGGGTCGAAGCCCTCCGGGTACTTGTAGTTGCCCTCTTCGTCGTACTCAGCGGCCATGCCGTAGAGAGCCGGATCGAATTCGGTGCTGTCGGCGTCGACGCCCTCGTTGGCCTGCTTGAGGGAGAGCGAGATGCGGCGGCGCTCGAGGTCGATGTCGATGACCTTGACGAACAGCTCGTCACCAACGGAGACAACCTGCTCGGCCAGCTCAACGTGGCGCACGGCGAGCTCGGAGATGTGGACCAGGCCTTCGATGCCGTCTTCAACGCGAACGAACGCGCCGAACGGAACGAGCTTGGTGACCTTACCCGGAACAACCTGGCCGAGGGCGTGGGTGCGGGCGAAGGTCTGCCACGGATCTTCCTGCGTAGCCTTGAGCGACAGGGAGACGCGCTCGCGGTCCAGGTCGACCTCGAGAACCTCGACGGTGACTTCCTGGCCAACTTCGACAACCTCGGACGGGTGGTCGATGTGCTTCCAGGACAGCTCGGAAACGTGAACCAGGCCGTCTACGCCGCCCAGGTCCACGAAGGCACCGAAGTTGACGATGGAGGAAACGACGCCGGGACGGACCTGGCCCTTTTCCAGCTTGTTGAGGAACGTGGAGCGGACCTCGGACTGGGTCTGCTCGAGCCATGCACGGCGGGACAGCACAACGTTGTTGCGGTTCTTGTCCAGCTCGATGATCTTGGCTTCGATCTGCTGACCGATGTACGGAGCGAGGTCGCGCACACGGCGCATCTCGACGAGGGATGCGGGCAGGAAGCCGCGCAGACCGATGTCGAGGATAAGACCACCCTTGACAACCTCGATGACGGTACCGGTGACAACACCGTCTTCTTCCTTGACCTTCTCGATGTCGCCCCAGGCACGCTCGTACTGAGCACGCTTCTTGGAGAGGATCAGGCGGCCTTCTTTGTCTTCCTTGGTGAGCACCAGGGCTTCGACCTGATCGCCAACGGAGACGACGTCTCCGGGGTCAACGTCGTGCTTGATGGACAGCTCGCGGGAGGGAATGACACCTTCGGTCTTGTAACCGATGTCGAGCAGGACTTCGTCGCGGTCGACCTTGACGACGGTACCTTCGACGAGGTCTCCGTCGTTGAAGTACTTGATGGTGGCGTCGACAGCTGCGAGGAAGTCCTCAGCGGTACCGATGTCGTTAATGGCGACTACGGGGGTACCGGGCTTCTCGGTGGAGGTGATGGTCATGTAGTAGGGGCTCCGTTGTGGATAGTGAGTCGGTCAGGCAAACCGCTTCGCCGGCATTATGGAATGCAGGCCAAGAGCACGGCGTCACAGCAAGCGTTCCGCCGGGTCATCCTGATTTTGTGGATTGTAGATGCGCGCACGTAGTACGCGCCTGTTTAGTCTAGTCGTTTACGCGAACGCCGGTCAAAGCGCACGGGGCCGTCCGTGTCGCCCTCGGCGCCGGAATCGGACCAGAGGCCTAGAAGTGCGTGAGGCAGTGCGGTGAACGTTCGACGGCGAACATGAGCCGCGCTGTCAGCGCCGCCCCGGCCGTGTGCTCGGTGATCCGGCCGGCAGCTTTCAGGGTCACCGGACAAACGGCGCCCAGATAGATGGAGCCGAGGTCCGCGACATCAAGGGACAGGTCCGGCTCAGCCTCCGGGGCCGGCCTCACCGTGGCCTCTCCCCCGCAGACCGTGAGCGCGAAGATGCCGGCCGAAAAGCCGAGACTGTCCCTGACCGCGAGAACGACCGTCCCGTCGGCCGAATACCGCCGGGCCCCCAGCACCCGGGCCGGGTCCAGGACCCGCAGCCACAGCATGTCGCGGTGGTCCGATGCCTCGACGCATCGCGGGTCCTCAAGCGCCCAGGTCAGGGGGTCGTCCACCGGTGCATCCTGCCAGCTGATCCGGTCCACGAGGTCGATGCTGCCCAGGAACTGCCAGAGTTCCAGGTAGGCGGCGTCATTCGCGGCCACGAGGTCCACGACCTCCATGGTGTACGGCTTGGCGTCCCACCCGGCGAACTTGTAGGACACGTAGCCGTCCACGGTCCCGGCGGCGTCGTAGTGCAGGGCGCAGCGGATTGCCTCGTCCTCGCTGCCGTCCCGGCCGAGCATGCCCGCGGACCGCAGCCGGTACGCTTCCTGCCGCGAGATCGATCCGGGCATGGACGCGTGGACCTGGCCAAAAACCTCGGGTGCCAGTTCCAGCAGGACCTTGCGGTCCGCAATCTCCACGGAGCCGGCGGGCGCATGGCGCAGCCGGAAGCGCGGCCCGGTGTCGACCTTGATGCTGCGCTCGAAGGTGGCCACGCCGTAACCGAACCGGCCATAGATCGAGGCTTCCGAGGCGGTCAGTGCCGCCAGCGCGACGCCGTCCGCCTTCGCCGCGGCGAGGTCCTCGGTCATCATCCGCCGCAGCAGCCCCTGCCGGCGGTGGGTCCCGCGCACGGTGACGGCCGTGACCAGCTGGGCTTCGAGCTGACGGCCGTAGCCGATGTTCAGGTCCTTGCGCAGGGTGGCGAAGGTCGCCACCGGGACGTCGGCCGCCAGCGAGTGCGCCGCGACGCCGTCGGCCTGGTAAACGCCGGTCATTTCACGGTTGTCCACGAGATACATGGCCATGATCTTGTCCACGAAGTCGTCTTTGCGCGGCTCCTCGTAGAAGCCGATCCCGACCCCGCTCAGCCACGCCGTGCCTTGCGCGTAGTCCGCCTCGTCCTTCGCGACCGCGCGGAACCGCTTGAGCTCGTACTTATCTGCCACGTACTTTCTCCCCCTGAGAATCTCGGGTCCCGGCCTAGCCGGAACGAAAACTGCCGGACCGAAAACTGCCGGACCGAAAAATACTTGCCGGACCGAAACCTTGCCGATACCGGTCCAGCGTTAGTGCCCCGCCTCGTACCAGCTGGAGCCGATGCCGATCTGGACGTCCAGCGGAACGCTGAGGTCCGCGGCCGAGCCCATTTGCTCGGTCACCAGCTTCTCCACGGCCTCGCGCTCACCCGCGGCGACTTCGAGGACAAGTTCATCATGGACCTGCAGGAGCATGCGCGATTTCAGGCCCCGTGCCGCCAGTTCCGCGTGCACACCCAGCATGGCTCGCTTGATGATGTCAGCCGCCGATCCCTGGATGGGCGAGTTCAGCGCGATGCGCTCCGCATTCTCACGCAGCTGGCGGTCGGTGCTGGTCAGGTCCGGGAGGTAGCGCCGGCGGCCCTCGATGGTGGCGGTGTAGCCGTCGATCCGGGCCTGGTCCACCACGCCGCGGAGGTAGTCGCGGACGGCGCCGAACCGGTCAAAGTAGTCCTTCATGAGGGTCCGCGCCTCGTCAACGGAGATCTCCAGCTGCTTGGACAAACCGAACGACGTCAGCCCGTACGCGAGGCCATAGGACATCGCCTTGACCTTGGACCGCATGGCGCTGGTCACCTCATCGGTGGGCACATGGAAGATGTTCGAGCCCACGAACCGGTGGAGGTCTTCGCCGTCCTTGTAGGCCTGGATCAGGCCGGCGTCGCCCGAGAGGTGCGCCATGATGCGCATTTCGATCTGAGAGTAGTCCGCGGAGAGCAGGCACTCGTAGCCCTCGCTGACCACAAAGATGCCACGGACGCGCCGGCCTTCCTCGCTGCGGATCGGGATGTTCTGCAGGTTGGGGTTGTTGGACGAGATCCGGCCCGTGGCTGCGACGTTCTGCGCGTACGTGGTGTGGATCCGGCCGTCTTCCGTGACGGACTTCTTCAGCGACTCCAGCATCTGGCGCAGCTTCGACGACTCCCGGTGCGCCATGAGCTGGACCAGGAATTCGTGCCCGGTCTTTTCCAGCAGGTTTTTGAGTGACGCGGCGTCGGTGGTGTAGCCGGACTTGATTTTCTTGGTCTTCGGCAACTGGAGTTCGTCGAACAGCACGGTCTGGAGCTGCTTCGGCGAACCAAGGTTGACCTCGTGGCCGATCGCGGCGAACGCCAGCTCCTGGGCGTTGTCGATCACCTTGGCGAGATCCGACAGCTGCTCGTCCATGCGGGGCATGTCGATGGCGATTCCCGCGAGTTCCATATCGGCGAGGACGCGGCTGACGGGCAGTTCCAGCGTGGTGAGCAGGTCCTGGGCTTTGCGTTCCGTCAGTTCTGATTCGAAGAAGCGGCTCAGGGCCTGGACGACGGCGGCCACGTGGACCAGCGCGCCGGCGGTGGCGGCGTCGTCGCCGTCGAACGCCAGCTCAAGCTGGCCTGCCTTGGCCGCCTCGGTGGACACCGAGATGTTCAGGTGGTGCTGCGCCAGCTCGGCGAGTTCATAGCTGCGGCGGTCGGGCTGGATGAGGTAGCCGGAGATGGAGGTGTCATCCACCACGCCCTCCAGTTCCAATCCGCGGGCGTGGAGGGCCTTCAGGGCAGCCTTGAACCCGTGCATCACCTTGGGCGCCTGGGCGTCCCGCAGCCACGCCGCAAGGACATTTTCGGCGGCAGCGTCCTGGCTGGCCAGGTCGATATAGACGGCGGAGTCGTCGCGGACGATCGCCACCGCTGCGGCGTCCTCGCCGATCCGGCCGGGCACGAGATCGACCGCCACTGCGGAGCGCTTGCCGGCACCGGCCGCGAGGAACGCACTGAGCTCGGCTGCGTCGGACGGGACCACGAAACCGGGCGTTTCGAGGCTTTCCCGCTCGGCTTCGGCAACTTCACTGCCGTAGAGGGCAAAGAGCCGGGTCCGGATGGTCTTGAATTCCAGGGCGTCGAACAGCTCCTCGAGGGCGGCCTGGTCCGGCCGCGGGTCCGCGAGCTCGTCCAACGTAACTGGCAGGTCCAAGTCGGTGTGCAGCCTGTTGAGGCGCCGGTTGCGCTTGACGTCGTCAACGTATTCGCGCAGCGAGTCCCCCACCTTCCCGCCGATCGCGTCGACGTTCTCCAGGACCCCCTCCAGACCGCCGTAAAGGTTGATCCATTTCGCTGCCGTCTTGGGGCCGACGCCGGGAACGCCGGGGAGGTTGTCCGCGGATTCCCCCACCAGGGCGGCGAGGTCCGAGTACTGGGCCGGGCTGACGAAGTACTTCTCCTGGATGGCGTCCGCGTCCATGCGGGGAATGTCGCTGACACCCTTTTTGGGGTACAGGACGAAAACGTTGTCGGTGATGAGCTGGAAGGCGTCGCGGTCGCCTGAGACCAGCAGCACTTCGTAACCGGCCTTTTCCCCCATTGCGGCGAGGGTGGCCAGGATGTCGTCAGCTTCCCAACCGGGCATTTTGATGGTCTTGATGCCCCAGGCGCCCATGACCTTGTCGATGAGGTCGATCTGGCCGCTCATTTCCCGCGGGGTCTCGTTGCGTCCGCCCTTGTACTCGCTGTACTCGGCCTTGCGGTGCGTCGTGTCATCGGAGACGTCGAAGGCGACCGCCACGTGGGTGGGCTTTTGCTCCTTGATCAGGTTGATCAGCATGGACGTGAAGCCGTGGACGGCGTTCGTGTGCTGGCCCGTGGCGGTGGAGAACTTGTCCGCGGGCAGGGCGAAGAATGCCCGGAACGCCATGGAGTGCCCATCCAGTACGAGCAGCCGCGGCTGGTCCGTGATCGGAATCACGGGGGCCTCGGTGGCGGAACCCGACGCCGCGGCCCGGCTGGATTTTCCGGCACGCTTGGCCGCAACCCCTGAATCCGGCTCAGTTGCCAGGAGTTGGTCTGCCGCGGTGTCCGCGGAAAGGGGGGCAGCATTTTGGGGGGCTGCATTCTCGAGGACAAGGGCCGGTTTGGTAGTTTCACTCACAGGTGCCAGCCTAGTTCCCATGAAGGACAATTTCACGCCCGGCCCCTACGCGACCGAGCTCGCAGCGGCCGGTGTTCCCGAGGAGATGCACGATTGGCTGGGCCAGTACGGCGTCGGAGCCCTTGTGGTGAAGATGGGGATCCGCTTCCTCGAGATGAGCCCGGAACGCACTGTGGCCACCATGCCGGTGGCGGGGAACACCCAGGTGGCAGGCATCCTGCACGGCGGGGCCCACGTGGTCCTGGCCGAAACCCTGGGTTCTTTCGCGGCGGGCATGCATGCCGGCCCCAACCGTCAGGCGCTGGGGATCGAGGTCGGCGCGACGCACCACCGGGCGATCTCGGAGGGCACCGTTACCGGCACGTGCACGGCCATCCACCTTGGTCGGACTCTCACCACCCACGAGATCGTGATGACCGACGAGCATGGCCGCCGGCTATCCACCGCCCGGATCACGAACCTTATCCGCGATATCGCGCCCTAGATCCGCGATATCGCGCTGGGCGACCGGCCCGGGCGTAGC
>NZ_KI914927.1:171022-181256 GCF_000520575.1 Arthrobacter sp. I3 | reverse complement strand
GATCCGGCTACGCCCGGGCCGGGAAGCGGTAGCGCAGTTCCACGATGCCCCTGCCCAGGGTGCGGGAAGATGTCAACTCGAGCGGCGGCGTCGGGCCCGCCATGGGCAGCAACTGCTTGCCGCCGCCCAGGACCACCGGAATGACCGAGACAATCAGTTCGTCCAGCAGCCCGGCGTCAGCGAACTGCGCTGCGAGCACGCCTCCACCCACAACCCACACGTTCCGGCCGCCGGCCGCTTCTTTGAGGTCGTCCACGAACTCGCCTACGGCCCCGCGCACAAACGTGACATCCGCGCCCTTCGGGGCGGCGTGCTCGTGGCGGGTGAAGACCCAGGAGGGTGTGCCCGGATACGGCCAGGTGTCCGGTTCATGCTCCCGAAGCCACGCGTAGGTCTCGCCGCCCATGACGATGCAGCCGACGCCGGCCATGAACGCGTCATAGCTGTCCTGTCCGCCCTCAAAGCCGTCGAACTGCAGCAGCCAGGCCAGATTGTCGTCGGCAGTGGCGATGAACCCGTCGAGTGAGGACGCCACGAAGTACTGGAAGCTCACCATGGCCCCAGCCTAGCCACTGCGGTGGCCGGTGTCCCATCCCCTTGACGCACGGTCAGCCGACCCCCACGCGGCGGCCGGAAATGCACGGGCAACCGGACCTGGATGCGGGCAGCGGCTTACTTGTGGAAGTAAGGAATGATCAGGTACAGCCCGAAGAGGATGGCGGCGCCGCACAAAGCGAAGCACGTGTAAGCGAGTGGTCGGGTCCAGGCCGCCGGGGAGGTCCGGGTGTCCCCCGCGATGGCCGTGAGCCTGACGCCGAGGGAGTAGAGAACTACCACGGTTACAGCGGACACAAGCGTGGCACTCGCCACGCTGAACAGTTCCAGCCATTTCATCGCTGGGCACCGCCGTTCTTGATCGACTTAGTGGCGGACTTTTTCTTGCGGAACTGCACGGCCTGGCCGACTTCCTCGATCTCGACGGCGTTGTTGCTGCCCACGGGCGACTTCCGTGAGCGCACAAACATATAGGCCACTGCGGCGGTGCCCGCAGTTGCCGCGATGATCACGCCTACGACCCCGGTCTGCACGAGCAGAGCCGTCAGCGCGCCCATGATTCCAGCGGCCGGCAGCGTGAACAGCCAGCCGATGGCAATCCGACCGGCGGTTCCCCACCGCACCGTAGTGCCGCGGCGTCCCATGCCGGAGCCCACGACCGAGCCGGAGGCCACCTGCGTGGTGGACAGGGCAAAGCCCAGGTGCGAGGACGCCAGGATGGCTGTGGCAGTGCTGGTCTCGGCGGCAAAGCCTTGGGCGGGCTTCACTTCGGTGAGTCCCGAGCCCATGGTGCGGATGATCCGCCACCCGCCGGAATACGTGCCGATCGCGATGGCCAAGGCACAGGCGGTGATAACCCACCACTCCGGACCGGAGCCGGCAGGCTGGAGGCCGGCAGAGATCAGGACCAGGGTGATGATGCCCATCGTCTTCTGGGCGTCGTTGGTGCCGTGGGCCAACGCCACGAGGCTGGACGTGAAGACTTGACCGGTCCGGAATCCGCCGCGCTTCTGCGTGAGCTTGTCCCCGGTTTCGGGGTCATGGCGGGCCGTCAGGGCGTACGCCAGCCGCGTGCACAAGTAGGCTACGCCGCCCGCGATGACCGGGGCGAACACCGCGGGAAGAATGATCTTTTGGAGGATTGACTCGAAGTTGATCGCGTGGATGCCGATACCGGCAATCGCGGCCCCGATCAGGCCTCCGAAGAGCGCGTGGGAGGAACTGGACGGCAGGCCCTTGAGCCAGGTGATCATGTTCCAGAGGATGGCGCCCATCAGCCCGGCGAAGATGATGTCCGGGGTGATCTGGACCCCGTCCGAGCCTTCCTTGATGATGCCGCCCGAGACGGTCTTGGCGACTTCCGTGGAGAGGAACGCTCCCACGAGGTTCAGCACCGCCGCGAGGGCAACCGCTGTTTTCGGTTTGATGGCGCCGGTCGCGATGGGGGTAGCCATGGCGTTCGCGGTGTCATGAAATCCGTTGGTGAAGTCGAAGAACAGCGCCAGCGATATCACTAGCGCCACCATTACGGTGATTTCCACCTGTTGCCCAATCTGCAGTGTCCATGGTCAGCCAGTTTCACGTCCCCGGTGCCGCTTGCCCACCACGTTCATCCGGGGTCTGTCCGAATGAACTCGCGGTGGTCGCATATGCAGCTTGAAACCTTATCGATGGTACGTGGGAATGACGGCCGGGCAAAACGTGCCAGAAGACCCTAAATTCGGCCCTCCTGTGCGGCACGGGCCTTCACCGCGGCGGTGCGATGCTGGTCACAGCGGGCACCGCCCGGCTCCACCGGAAGAGGCCCAGCTCAGACGGCCCGGCGGACGTCAGGCGCCGGGCCCGCACCGAGCATCGAAGCGATTCTGTCCTCCAGCGCCGCGAGCGTCGCCTCGGGCAGCACGATGAGCCCGTCGAGTTCCCGGCGGGCGCGGCGGTAGGCCGTCTGCCGCTCGGCGGGAGTGGCGGCCGCGTCCGATGCGATCCTCAGAAGTTTCCGGGCTGTCTCGAGCCGCTGGCGTTCGGGACCGGTGAACTTGCTGTCCCTGATGCGTTTGGCTTCCCGTTCGGCGACGTCGAATGCGAGCTCAAAGCTGGTCACGGCCGCCCGGTACTCCGCAAGCCGCGCGGCAGTCCTGACTTCCACCGGGGCGGCGGGGCGCAGCCCGTCGGCCTCGCGTTTGGCCCGTAGGAAGGCCACGGTGAGGGGCTCCCGGACATCCGTCATGACCGGGTAGTCGATCAGCTTCCCCACGTCGAGTTCGTAATCCAGCCAGCGCTTGTTGACGGTGTCGTGCGCCTTCATGAGGGCCAGCACGTCGGCCTGGCTGGCCTGCTCTGCCTGCGCCGCCTGGTTCTTGAGCGTGTAAAGCTCCACGCGGCGGCGGTGCCGGCGTTCGGCGGCTTTGGACCAGGACCGCGCCCACCCGCCGGCCAGTCCGCTCAGGGGAAAGACGAGCCACCAAAAGTGCGTGATGAAATTGAAGAAGGGGTCCACGGCATCATCCTCCCATCCGTTGGCGGCGCCGGAAAGCCCCCTCCAAAAGGGGGCTCTCCGGGCCGTTCCGGGACCTTGCCGGCAACGGGTTGCTTGTCGGGCGGTCAGTCCCCGTGCTTGACCTTATGCACCTTCGTGACGATGGTAGGGCACGGCACGTTCAGGAGCACAGCGTGCGCCGTGGAGCCGAGCACCGTCCGGGAGAACCCGCCACGTCCGCGACTTCCGATCACCAACTCCCTGGCGTCGGCGGCGATATCCACGAGGGCCTTGGCCGGTTCGGTGTTGGTCTCAAGGCGCTGATGGACCACCAGGTCGGGGTATTTGTCGCCGAGCCCGGCGACCGACTCGGCGAGAACAATCCGGTCCTCTTCGACGATGCTCTCGGCGAGACCACTGGTCGGCAGCTGCTTCTCGACCCACCGGGCAGGGCTCTTGAACGCGAGGACCACGGTGAGCTCGTCTCCACCCCAGTCAGCTTCGGCGGCCGCGAAGGCGACGGCCTGCAGCGACTCCTCGGAGCCATCCACGCCGACCACGACGCCCTTTGCCCCGGTGGCCGGTTTCGCCGGCACGACGGCTACCGGGCATTCCGAGGCCGAAACAATCTGCAGGGCCCGGTCCGTCATGGGACCGCCGCCCATCCAATGTTTGTCGTGGCCGCCAACCACGATCATGGCTGCCTCCTTGGAGACTTCCCGGAGCACCGAGCCGCCGCTGCCATGGCGGAGCTGGATGTCCACAGTGACGTCCGGGGCCTGTTCACGGGCGGCCGTCTCAGCGTCCCGAAGCAGATCCATCCCCGATTCCCGGATGATCTCGTGGTACTGAAAATCCGGTGACATCCACCTGTCGTCCACCGCGTGGACGACCGTGACCGGGAGCTTGTCCCGGGCGGCCCGGTCAAGGGCCCAGGCCAGGGCGGCGTTGCTGCCTGCGGACCCGTTGACGCCGACGATGATTGCTTTGCTCATGCTGATTCCTGCTTTCCTGGAATGCACACCGGCCTAGAATCCGGTGGGCTCGGTCCCGAACTCCGGTTCGCGGGTCGGGCCTTCATGGTGCACCGGGCGCAGCGCTGCGGTGTGTTCCAGCCAGATGAGTGCGTCGTAGCGCTCCCCCATCCGGGTCGGAACGTAGTTTCCGGCGTCCCGTTCCGGGTGGTAGACGACGCCGATCGCCCGGTGTCCGAGCCGTGTCGAGAGCCACGGCCCGGTCCGGTCGTCGCCGAACACCAGCACTGAGGGCACCCCCAGGGCCTGATGCAGGAAGTCTTCGTGGCTGCCCGGGCGCGCTTCCGGCACCGTCAGGATGCGTTCGGGGCGGCCCCACCCGTCGGAGGCGAGCACGGAGCCGCGGTGGGCTGCGAAGCCGACCAGCAGCACACCTTCCCCCGCGTGGCGTTCACGCAGCAGCTGCCCGACGTTGACCAGGCCGTCCTGCGCCATGTCGGTGGCCCGGGCATCACCGATGTGTGTGTTGTGTTCCCAGATCAGTCCCTTCGACGCCGGCCCGAGGTGCCTGCTGACCCGGTCGATGGTGTCGGCCATATGGTGATCGCGGACGTTCCAGGACTGCCTGTCGCCGCGGACCATGATGCGGTAGTAGTGCTCGGCGTTGGCCGCGACTTCAGCGTTCTGGACGGCGTCGAAGGCGTCCTCCTCATGCCGGCCGGGGCTGAAGGCCCGGTTCCTGACCTCGGTCAGGAGGGCCACGACGTCGGGCTCGCAGGACTGCGGCACCAGCCGCGTGCTCCAGGCGTACTGGTGCGGGTCCTCGTGGTGGGGCAGGAAGCACTGCCAGGCGCGCTCCGCCGCGGGGACGGCGTCGGGAACGTTCGCCTGCAGCCAGCCGATGATTTCGCGCAGCGAATCCCAGAGCGAGTAGACATCCAGTCCGTAGAAGCCGACACGTTTGTCCAGCGGCCTGGCCAGATTCCAGCTGCGCAGCCAGTCCAGGAACGCCGCGACTTCCTCGTTGGCCCACATCCAGGTTGGCCAGCGTTCGAAGCCGGCCAGCAGCGCGTGGACGCCCTGGCCCTTCCCCTCCTGGCCGCGGACCCAGCGGTTGATGCGCCAGCAGTCGGGCCAGTCCCCTTCCACCCCAATCCAGTTGTAGCCTTCCTCCGCGATGAGCCGCCTGCTGAGGGTGTCGCGCCAGGTGTAGAACTCGTGGGTGCCGTGGGAGGCCTCGCCGATGGCTACAAAACGGCAGTCGGCCGCGCGCCGCACGAGGCCGTTGAGGTCCCGATCGGTTTTCAGCGGCCGGGCGAGATCGTGGACCTCCTTCAACACGGTGGACCGGGTGACGGCCTCGGGGTTCATCGCGGATCCTCGACGTCGATCGGCTGCTGGTGCTTCATGACGCCCCCGTGGACCTTCTTCTTGCGTAAATTGCGCGTTAATTGCGCGCGGACCTGTGACCTGCGCGAACCTGTGACCAGCGTGAACCTGTGTCCTGAACGACCCCAGAGAAGTGCGCGGACCCGCGGCTCGCGGTGTACGCCCCAGCTTCCGCCCAGGCCTGCCGGGTGCCAAGGGCCAAAAGTCACCTCCGGGCCGGCACCGGCCGCCGCCGGGGCCTCCGCGGCACGCGGCCAGGCGGGGCCGCCCCGGTAGGATTTCTTGACGGGCCCGGCCGGGCCCGAGGCCGGCAGCCCGGCACCGCACAGCCCCGCACATCACAGCGCAGCCCAGTGGCAAGGACACACCATGAGCACCAAATCCGCAGGGCCCAGGCGTCCCGACCGCCCCTGGACCCGCCACTACAGCCCCGGGGTTCCCGCCAGCCTCAAGCTCCCGGAAGGGTCCCTCGTCGACCTGATGGACTCGTCCGTCCGGCGCTACGGCAAGAAGACCGCCCTGGAATTCTTCGGAGCGCGCACCAGCTACCGGGACCTCGGCACCGCCATCAACAGGGCGGCCGCGGGACTGAGGAAGCTCGGCGTCCGGGCCGGTGACCGGGTGGCGCTGGTCCTGCCGAACTGCCCGCAACACATCATCGCGTTCCACGCGGCACTGCGCCTGGGCGCCGTGGTCGTCGAACACAACCCCTTATATACGGACCGCGAGCTGCGCCACCAGTTCGAGGACCATGGCGCCACCGTCGCCATTGTCTGGGACAAGGCCGTGAACAAGGTCCGCCAACTGCCGGCCGACGTCGGGCTGCAGAGCATCGTCTCCGTTGAACTGATTCCGGCGATGCCCCTGCTGCAACGGGTCGCGCTGCGGCTCCCCGTGCCGGCGGCCCGCGCCGCCCGTGCCGCCTTGACCGCCGGCAAGCACTCGCCCCGGCCCGTGGCGCAGCCGGCGCGCCGGAGGGTGCTGGCGTGGAAAGACCTCCTTGGCGCGGGCGACCTGAAGAAAAAGCATCCGCGCCCGGCCGCCACAGACCTGGCTGTCATCCAATACACCAGCGGCACCACGGGCCGGCCCAAAGGCGCCATGCTGACCCATGCCAATCTGCAGGCCAATGCCGCGCAGGGCCGCGCCTGGGTGCCGGGACTCAAGGACGGCCGGGAAACCGTGTACGCGGTGCTGCCCATGTTCCACGCCTACGGACTGACGCTTTGCATGACGTTCGCCCTGAGCATCGGCGCGAAACTGGTGCTGTTCCCTAAGTTCGACGTCGACCTGGTGCTGAAGGCGCACAGGAAGTCGCCTGCCACATTCCTGCCGGCGGTGCCGCCGATCTACGACCGCATCGCCGCCACAGCCGCCGAGCGCGGTATCGCGCTGGACAGCATCCGCTTCTCCATCTCGGGGGCGATGAACCTGCCGACGGCGACGGTGGACACGTGGGAGAAGGCGACCGGGGGCTACCTGATCGAGGGCTACGGGCTGACGGAAACCTCGCCCATCGCCCTGGGCAACCCCTTCGGTCCCAGCCGGAAACCGGGAACCGTGGGGGTCCCGTTTCCCCTGACTGACATTCGTGTGGTGGACCCGCGGAACGTTCTCCTGGACCGTGCCCCGGGAGAGGAGGGCGAGCTCCTGGTCCGCGGACCGCAGGTCTTCGCCGGCTACTGGAACCGGCCGAAGGAGACCGAGGAGGCGCTGCTGGAGGGCGGCTGGTTCCGGACCGGTGACATCGTCTCGGTAGATAAGGATGATTTCGTGACCGTCCGGGACCGGATCAAGGAACTGATCATCACGGGGGGCTTCAACGTCTCCCCCACGGAAGTTGAAGATGTCCTCTCCGGGTACCCCGGTCTCCGGGACGTGTGTGTGGTGGGACTGCCCCGCCCGGGCGGCGGCGAAGACGTGGTTGCGGCCGTCGTCCCGTCCGCGGGCTCCGGCCTGGACCCGGAGGCGCTGCTGGCGTTTGCCCGGGAGAACCTGGCCGCCTACAAGGTGCCGCGCCGCGTTGCCGTGGTGGATGAGCTGCCGCGTTCGCTGATCGGCAAGGTCCTGCGCCGCGAGATCCGGGACACACTCGTGGCCGGCCGGTAGTCTGCCCCGGCCGGCCACTGGTGCGGTCAGCGTCCGGACACCTCAGTGTCCTGAATCGTCGGCGCCCGGGGTCGTCGCTGGTGTGCCGCTGCCCGAATCATCGCCGGCTTCCTCATGCGAGTGCGTCCCGCTGTCCTCCGCGGACGGTTCAGGCTCCGGCTCCGGCGCCGGTTCCGGTTCGCGGGACATGTCCACTCCCTCCCCCGTGGTTGAACGGGGAGCCAGCGTCACGTCCGCTGGCTGGACCCCGGCGCCGCGGGCCATGCCGTTCCGCACGGATTCCACCAGCGAGTCGCTGAGCAGTGGTCCCGTGTACGTGACCGCCAGGGCTCCGCCATCCACCGACGTGCCATAGTTCCCGAGCGCGTCCGAGAGAATGCCTTCCTCGGCGATGGCAGCCGCCAGGGCTGCCGGATCGGCGGCAGCGACGCTGAACTTGAGGTCGTGGACGAGGACTGAGGCGACGTGGACATGCTCCACGCCTGGGTAGCTGCCCTCCGGGCCGAAGGCGCGCTCCGCCAGATTTTCGGCCTCGTCGCTGGTGCTTCCGGGCGGAAGCGCCAGAATCAGTTCCGGCGCGAGGTGCTCCAGGATCGCTGGTTCGAGCACGTCCGGGGGGATGTCGGAAAGGACGATGCCGCCGGCAGCGGCGGTCTGCTCGAGCCGTGCGCGCGGCGCGCCCGGCTTTCCGCCCTCGGCGGGGTGGATGGCAATGACCGCGCGGCGTCGAACCATCAGCCCGTCGTGGCTCACGGCCGGGCGGCCGTTGCCGACGTCGGTCCCAGTCTCGAGGGACACGGGCGCCGCGCTCTGCACGGCGCCGGCGGTCGGCGCTGCCGTCGGAGAGAGCTGGGCCGGTGACGGCGCGCCGCCTGTGCAGGCGCTCAGCGCCAGTACAAGCAGGGCCGCCGCGCCCAGCGCCCCAACGCGGCCCATCTCAGGTCCCCGCCGGCAGTCCGGGCCGGTACACCGGCGGGAACGCGTCCAGAGCAGTGGTGTCCAGAGTCGGCGGGTCGGAAGTGATGGGGTCGTTGGTGCGGAGGTCGCCTACGGAGAACTGCACCATCATGTCGTGGTCCTCATGGACCAGGTTGTGGCAGTGGATCATGTAGCGCCCGCCCCCGCCGGTACCTGTGTCGAACTGCATGAGGGCGGTGATGGACTCGTTCTCGCCGGCGTAGAAGACATCCTTGGGGCCCTTCTCCCAGGCAAACGGCAGGCCGCCGTTGGTGTTTCTCGCGATGATCTTGGCGTCAATGAGGTGGATGTGTACCGGATGGAACCATCCCCCGGACGCGTTGATGATGGTCCATTGCTCGACGTCGAAGGGCTGGGGGTTGCCGAACAGCTTGGTGAACCCGGACTTCTCCACGTCGGCCCACGTGACGCCGTTGACGGTCCACTCGCCGTGGTCCCGGAAGAATCTCAGCTCGCGCTTCGCCTTGGCCATCGCCGGGGTGAGGCTCATGGTGGGGATGCCCCCCTTGGAGGCGTTGACGGAGCCGCCGTCGTCCAGGGTGGCCGGGATGCTGGAAATGGAACCGGCCCCGGACCCCGAGTCGGGCACTACCTGAAAGCGCATGATCTTGTTGGTGTTCGCGAAGTCGATGTTGTTCTTGTTGCTGAGGTTCCGCAGCTCGATCAACTGGCCGGTCCGGTATTTCCGGAAATCGATCAGCACCTCATAGCGTTCCGCAGTGCCCTGCCGCCACGATTTCACGGCCTCCACTTTGGGCGTCATGCCGGCGTCTGTTGCGACCACGTAGACGGGGTCTCCGGTGGACAACGTGGGCCGGTAGGACCGCGAAATAGAGGCGTCGAGCACCCGGAAGCGGTAGATCCGGGGCTTGACCTTCATGGTCGGCCACGGCACGCCGTTGACCATGATGATGTCCCCCCACAGGCCTTTGACGTCGTTGTCGTTGTAGGCGAGCGAGCCGTCGGCGTTGAACATGGCATCCGAGATCATCAGGGGCACGTCGAATTCCCCCTGCGGCAGCTGGGCACGCTCAAACTTGTCGGACAGTGGATAGAAGGCCGCGAGCCCCGAATACACGTTCTGGGCGGTGATGTGATGCTTGTGGTCGTGGTACCAAAGCGTCCGGGCCGTCTGCCAGTTGGGGTACCGGTAGTTCTTGACGTTGCCCGGGACGGTGATGTCGTTGGCGTAGCCGTCGTACTGCGGCAGCGACGCTGAGCCGTGCAGGTGGGTGACGGTATCAAAGCGGGCCGGCTGAACCAGCCCGGCGGCGGGCAGCGCGTTGCGGATCCGCACCTCGATCCGGGTGCCCTGGGTGGCCCGGATGGTGGGGCCGGGGAAGATGCCGTTGTAGCCCGCGACGGTGGTGTTCAGTCCGGGCAGGAAGTGGGCCTGGCCGAGCTTCTGGGTAAGGGCGTACCGGGCGAAAGGACGGGCCGGGTCGCCGCCGTCGAAACCCGTCTGAAAGGGGACCAGCTCGGGCGGGCGGCGAAACACTCCCGCATAGGGAACAGGCATGTTCTGCGGTGAAAGAAGACTGGCAGTGACCGGCGTCGCGGCCGGCGCGGTGGTGCCCGTCGTCGGGATGTCGTCGTCGCCGCCTTTGAAACCGGCAAGGCCGAGGGCGCCGACAGCGCCCAGTTTGAAAATTTCTCGTCGTGTAGTCATGGCCCCTCCAGGTGGGCAATAGTGCTGTATACCGTGTCGGAAAGTGGCTTTCCAACAAGTGAGGAAGCCGGCTGGCGGACCGTA
>NZ_KI914927.1:158821-170922 GCF_000520575.1 Arthrobacter sp. I3 | reverse complement strand
AGCGGCCCCGCCAGCCGGCGTTCTCAGACTGCTGTTACAGTGCTGTTCCCGTGGTGAATGTCCACGAACGGCTGGGCAACGGGTTGCCTGCCAGATCGCGGATCCGGGTGGTGCCACCGGTGATGATGACCCTGTACTGCGTGCTGGCGAGAAGCGTCGCACTGGGGTTGATTGTCAGCACCCTGGTTGTGGCGTTGTACGTCACCGCGACCGCGATGTCGGCCCCGGTGGAGGCCCGCACGATCCGGACGCTGCCGGCAGCGGCGAATCCGGTGATGGGCTCACTGAACGTCACCGTCGTGTTGCTGTTTCGCAGCACCCCTATGGCTCCCGAAGCGGGGGTCGTGGAGGTGATGACCGGAAGAGGTCCCGACGTGAACGTCCACGTGCTCGTCGCCATCGTGTTGCCCGCAAGGTCACGGACGCCGGAGACAGTCACGGTGTAGAGGCGGTCTGCCGGCAGCGTTGCCACCGGGTTGAGCGTCGCGACGCGGGTCAGCGAATTGTAGGAGACGACGGCGGCGATCGCCGTGGTGCCCTGCCGCAGTTGGAAGTTCGTTCCCGTCACCCCCGTCACCGCTTCGCTGAACGTTGCCGTCACGTTGGCGCCCTGGCTGACCGACAATGCCCCCGGTGCAGGGGACCGCGCGGTCAGGGTGGGAGCCACGAATTCGGTACGTGGTGTCACCGCTGCGGTGCGGGCTGAGAATCCGCCCGTACCCACTGCGTTGACTGCGGCGACGTCGAACGTGTACGCCGTCCCGTTGGTCAGGCCCGTCACGAGGACGCTTCCGACGTTTCCGGTGACTGCCTGCGTCTTGATCAGGGCAGTTCCGGCGAAGGCCCGCACCGAGTAGCCGGTGATGGGCGATCCGCCGGTGTTCGTCGGAGCGGTCCACCTCACGGTCACCGAGGCATTCCCTGCCGTGGTCGTCCCGATGGTGGGCGCTCCCGGTACGGTTGCCGTCGTCGGGCTCACCGTGTTGGAGAGTGCCGAGAACGGGCTGTCACCGAGGGCGTTGCTGGCCAGCACCTGGAACCGGTACTGGGATCCGTTGGTCAGACCGGTTACCACCAGGCTGGTGGCGCCTGCCGGAGCGGTGCGCAGGGCACCGACCTGGACGCCGGCCGGGTTCGTCGTCACGTCGAGCACCTTCACGGAAAAGGCGTCGGCTGGCCCGACCGTCGGGGCCGTCCAGCGAACCGTTGCCTGCCCGGGGCCGGCGGTTGCCGTGCCGATGACCGGAGCGCCTGGCAGTACGGTGTCGGAGAACTGCAGGAACTCGATGTTGCGGATCGTATCCGTGCCATCGACTCCAACGTTGTCCACCACCGTGGTGGTTGAGCCAGCCGAACCGATGGTGCCGGTGCCGCCTGTCGTGGTGATGGTGTAGTTGGCCCGCGGTCCGGAGAAGATCGCGACGTCCCGGTTGCCCGCGGTTTCGAGGGCGGTGGGGGTGACGAGTTCGCGGACAGCCACCAGGTTCCCCGGGTTGACGACGCCGGCCGCTACTGCGGCCGCCAAGGTCTGCGGGTTACCTGCCTGGTACGGGCGCTCCATGAGGTCGGTGGTGCCGATCTCTGCGCCCGCGTTGTCCCGCACGCTGATGCGGATCTTCAGGTACCGGTCGCCGTCGATGACGTCGTTGCCGCCCCTGCCCTCGAGCTTGTCGCTGCCGAGGCCGCCGACAAGGATGTTACCGTCGCCCCAGACCGGACCGGTCAGCGGGCAGACGCCCATCGGTGAGAGTGCCTCGACCGGCGCAAGCGGGGTGGTCGGTGCCGGCAGGATAGCCTGCAGGCCGGCGATCCGGTTGATGCCCGTCTGGTCGAGGACGTCGCAGCCACTGAAGCCTGCACCACCTACGGTGCTGGGCACTGCGTCGTCGCCACGGATGACGTCGTCGAACTTGGAACCGGAGTTGGCTTCCACTTCCTGCCACCGGTCGCGGTTGACCACGACGGGCAGCGGAACACCAACGAGGTTGTTGTTGATCTTCATGTCGTCGTCGGCTGCTACGGTGTCGTACTGGTGCGTGGCCCAGTCGAAGCCGGCAGCACCGGCGTAGCGGTCGATGGCCGCGTTGGACGTCATGATGTCGTCGCCACCCTCGGCGTCGTAGTCGTTCTCGCCAACCTGTCCAACGAAGATGTCGTTTCCGGGCTTCGTCTGGGCCGGGTCGTCGAAGAACGGAGCACCGTGATCGCCGATCAGCAGGTCCTGGCCGGAACCGCCTTGGATCCAGTCATCGCCGCCGTCACCGAACGTCGCATCCGCACCGTCACCGGACTGCACGAAGTCGTTTCCTTCGCCGGCAAACGTTTCGTTGTCGTTGGCGCCGCCGTTGGTGAAGTCCTGGCCGTCGCCGCCCATGTTGATGTCGTCGCCGATACCGGAGTTGAGGTAGTCGTTACCCGGACCGCCCTTGAGGACGTCGGCCCCGGACAGATCGGTGATCCTGTCGTTGCCGTCGCCGCCGAGTGCGATGTCGTCGCCGCCGTTGCCTTCAATGACGTCGTCGCCTTCGTTGCCGAGGAACGTGTCGTTGTCGTTGCCGCCGGTGACCCGGTCAGCGTTGGCGGTGCCGTTGTACACCGATTGGCCGTTGATGCCGCTCGGGTCGACCGTGTTCTTCTCCATGTACTGGATGGTGCCGTCCGGCTTGCGCAGGAGCAGCAGGTTCTCCTTGCACTCGCTGGTCGGGTCGTCGGCGACCGTGGCCCCCGAGGCCGTGTAGCCGGCCGGTGTACCGGCCAGGTTGCCCAGCTGGAACTTGCAGTCGGCGGTTCCGAAAGCATCCGCCTTGAGCGAGTGCGCATTGGTGTTGCGCATGATCATCTCCGCGAAGGAGTTGCTCTCCAGCTGCGACCGCAGGTTCATGCCCGGCGTGCGCGCCAGGTAGTACAGGCGGTCACCGTTCTGCAGGTCGGTCATCTGGTTCTCGAACACGTAGTTGAACGTGCTGCCCAAGAGTCCGCCGAAGAGGTTGGTCTTCTCCGCCAGGCCGCCAACCCAGAGGTCGACCCGGTTCAGGCCGGTCTCCTGGGTGGCCCACGGTCCGGCACTGTTCATGAAGTCGCTCATGTCAGCCGTGGGAGGAGTCGCCAGGGTGCCCGGATCGACGATTGCCTTGGCCGCTGCCCGCTTGCCCGCCAGCGTGGTTTCGCTGGTGATGGTCGGGTAGGTGCCGTAGGCGGCAACAAAGTTGACCAGCGATTCCGGGTGCTTGAGGTTCTGCCCGAAGTCGGCCCAGCTCGTATACGGAGCCAATTGAGCGTCGCCCGTGGCGTCGTTGATCTGGCGCCGCAGCTCATTGAGCGGCGGGACGCCTTCGGAACGTGCACGGGTCATGTTGATCGTCGCCAGGTCCAGGGGAAGACCCAGCAGGTTGTTGCGCAGCGTGCCCGTCACGAACTCGTCGAGTTCGTTGCCGACCTGGTCGCTCATGCCCATGACGATGCTGCCTGCGGCCTCTTCCGAGGTCAGGGACCCCGCCGATCCGCCGTTGGTGTACTCGGGCGGGTTCAGGAAGCCATGGAGCAGGGAAATGGAGTTGTCAGTGCCGTCCGCGTTGGTGCGCGAGATCGTCTCCGTCAGCATAGAGTGGCCGAAGCGGTAGACCGCGTGGGCGAACTCCGCCCTCACGGCCGCGTTGAGGTCCGTGTGGTAGACGTGGAAGGGCTGGATCGCGGGTTGGACCTTGCGGCCGAACTCCTCGAACACCAGGTGCTGGTATTCCATTTCCGTGACGAACCGTGCCGCCTGGAACAGGCGTTCGCCGTTCCAGCCGTTGGCACCGGCAGCCAGCTTCCACTCCGCCAGTGCGGCGACGCCCTTGGCCGAAGTGTCGTTGGTCAGGGTGTTCTCGATGTCCGCGACGAGCCGGTCATGCTCGGAGTGGAACACCTGGTGGATGGTGGTCAGTCCGATGTTTTCGTTGACGCGGCCGTCACCGGCACAGAAGTGCGCGTTGAGCATTTCGTCGTCGTAAGTCCCGGCGGGCTGGTTCGCAAAATCTGCCGAGGCAGTGTTGTCGCTGTCCGGGGTGGGCGCGACGGGCGGCGTGGCAGGGTTGTGGTCCGCGTCCTGCGGCGACGGGTCGGCGTTGTGCGCGATGTCGGTCAGGAACGGGGTGTCGAAGTACCGCACGTTTGCCGGCACCGGGACAGGATTTGCCGTGTTGCCCTCAACGAGTCCGGTCAGCGTGACGTACTGCGGCAGGCCCCGGGCGGGGCCGGGGATGAACTTGCCGTACGGGTCAGCTGCGATCATCGGGATGTTGGTGACGTCCTTGTCCTCGAGCTTGAGGCCAAGGAAGATCGCTGCTTGCGACTTGACGTCCGCCCACGTGGCCATGCCGCCGGCGGTGGGGCCGGCAGGACCGCCCAGGAGCTTGCCGGTTGAAACCGGCCTGCCGGCGGCGTTGTTGATGTACTCCCGCAGGAACACCTGGTGCGAGGGGTGGGACGTGTAGGTCTGGGACTGGTCCACGTAGGGCGAGTCCGTGTTGGCGGCTTCCTGGACGTCATCCGCGGTGCCGAGGATGCCGTCGTTGCCGGGCTGGTTCTGGGCCCGGGTGAGGACCATGAACGCGTTCGGGCTGTTGGGGGCCACTTCGTCACCGGTACCGGCCTTGCCATCAGGGCCTACGGTAATCAGCGGGTCGTCGGCCTTGAGCGGCACGAACACCGTTCCGCCGCCCTTGACCGTCTGGTCCACGCCGTGGTCGAAGAACTGACCGAACAGGGTAAACAGGGAGTTGTAGGGCGGGGAGAGGCCGACGTCGGTGGTGACGTTGGGGATGAACAGCGTGTCACCCGTGGGGACGCAGCCGGCCGGCACAGCCTCGACCGGCGGAGTCGCCAAGGGGTCAGGATCAGTGGTGCAGGGGAACAGACCGGGGTTGCCCTGGGTCCGGACCGGGAACCCGGCAGCAGCCACGGCGGCTGGATTGGTGGAGGTCTGGTCCACGATCAGATTGCTGATCTGGCGGGGCTGGGCGTCGAACACATTGCCCGACTTCTGTGCGTAGGAGGACGTGCCGGCAGGGCCGAACCCTGCGGGGACGGCGTCGGCGGTGTTAAACGACGGCGTCGCGTGACGCGGGAATAGCTGATCGGCGGCCCCATACGTTTCGCGGCCCTTGATCAGGTTGTTGCAGGAGCCGTCAACCGTACGGAGGCCGTAGGAGGTGAGGGCGTCCGGGATCTGGTTGGGGCCCGGCCCGACCAGCGCCCCGCAAGGGCCGGTCGCCGACGTCGTATTCGCGACGTGCGCCTCGGCGATCTTGATTTGCTTGAGGATATAGGCCAGGTCGGCCGCGGTGACGGTGAAGCCTGCGCCGACGGGTACCGGCGCGGCGCTGGCGCCAAGCGCCGTTGTGGTGAGTCCAACAAAACTGAGCAAGGTCATCGCTGTCCCTGCCGCTACTGCGCGGGTCGGCCGGCTAAAGGCACGTCTTTGGCCTTCAACCTTCCTGCATGCGAACAAATTCATTGCACACCTGCCTCTTAGAGTGAGTGATGGTGCAACAGTGCTGGGTGATTCCTTGGGGAAAACTGGGACCGGTCGGTAACTTCGGATCCGGACCGCAGTCCGGTGCTTTCCGGGGCCTCTGGCCACCCGGACCATGCTCTGGGGCTACGTGCGCAGACGCTTTGGGCTACTCGCCCTGTGCTCGACGGCGCTGCCGCAGCCTACGCGGGAACGACTGCACGGGCGTACTGTCGACGAATAACGGCCGAGTAACGGATACCCCCCGAGGTCCCGTTTTTTTGGCCTCCGCTACCTGAGGCCGGCGCACAGCAGATCCCCAGCTTGCGCCAAGGTGGTGCTGGTAATGGTGGCCCGCACAGGAGCTGGACGGTGCACTCGATAGTGGCGGCATAGGCCCCCGGGTTGCCTGGGCAGACCCGGGGGCTTTGCGACCGTTTGACCCTTCTGGACCAGCGGGCGACGGTGGGCGCTCGAATGCCGCTGGCTGGCTGAGCCGCGAGCAGCGAGCTTGAGGGACAAGGGCACCCTGGCTATGTGCCGGCTACACCCACTGCGTTCCTTCGCCGTGGGCTCGTCGCACGGGAACCGCCAGAGCCGCGGCGAAACCTGATGAGTCCGAAGTTCTTCTCAGGAATTGCCATGGCAAAATACCAAACCATGCCGAGGGGCAGAATGATCAAGCTTGTGATGAGTGTGTAGAAAGGCATCAGCAAAAGCCAGCGATTCCGATTTTTCCAGTGGATGCCATAAATCATGCCGAAGTAAAGAACGGCCGCGGCCAGCAGTGACAGCCCGGGATGCACGAGCGCTTCCCACCGAAGAAGGAGAAAAGCAAACAGTACGACGCTGCCGTATGTCCAGAAGAACGGATGCCAAAAGCAGAAGCGGATATTCACAATATACAAGCGGAATTCCCCGCCCGCCCAGGCCAGGCGCTGCCGCCACCAGGCCCGCAGCGTCGCTGGTACCTCCGTGTTCACGGCGAACGGAATGTGTGTCATACGGTATCCAAGGCGCTCACCGAGCAGTCCTGTCTCAACATCATTCCCCTGGAAGAAGAGTGAATGCTGCGCCATGATGGCACGCATTGCGGATGTTGTTCCTGCGTGGCATGCCCCGCTCAGAAGCCACGGCATGACGAACCTGAGGCGCATGGCCAGGCGGTACTCATGCCGCTGCAACTGGACCAAGGCGGGACCCTCCGCCTGCGGCACCAGTTCAATGGAGGCGACATCGTCACCCCGCCTCCGAAGCTCTCCCACCAGCTCTGACAGCGGGCGGACTGACGTCGTGTCCGCATCCAGACATACGACGTATTCAGCGTCAACGGCAGATTCCAGTGCGTCCCGAATGACTCGGTCACGGACTGTACCGCCAGTTCGGCGACCAGTTCCGGCAGAAGGCGCAACGTAATCGCTGAGGAATACCCGGAAACCATGAGTCGTCGCAATTTGGTCGAGCGACTGCCTGAAGCCGTCGGACTCACCGGAGGTCGTACAGAGGATGACCTGGGAGCCGTAGCTGTGGAGAAAGTCGACGTTTGTCAAATAGCGGATATCGCCATAGATGGGAACCAGCACGTCGAATGACAAACCCTGAAGCGACTCACTGCCGGCTTCCCGGACCGCCGTTCCGAAGCGGCTGCTGCGGGCCGCCCCGACAGCGTCAACTAAGACTGCGAGAAGTGGCAGTGCCAAGAGCGCCAGAAGAGAGGCTGTCCAGTCCATCGTTTACCTTTCCGGCCGTATTGAATTCGAGGGCCTCGCGAACGAGTGCAGGATGCGCGCCGTGATCGACGAGCTCGCGAAGAAGTTCCAGTGCAGGGTCAACCGGATAGGTTCCAACATCGACCTTCAGGATGCGCGGATGAGGCGTGGCGTAGTGGGTTTCGCGCATGTCGAAAAGTTCCTCGGACATCTTTTCGCCGGGACGCAGGCCGGTGTACTCAACTGCAGGCATCGGGCAGTCAACCATTTCGACGTACCGGCGCAGCAGCGACTCGATCCGCACAGGGGCGCCCATGTCCAGCACGTAGGTTTCCCCGCCGGAACCGAGGCAAGCGGCTTCGATCACCAGGCCGGCTGCTTCGGGGATGGTCATGAAGTAGCGTGCGACACCGGGATCGGTGATCCGGATCGGCTGTCCCCTCTCAATCTGAGTCATCAGCGTGGGCAGGAAGGAGCCTCGGCTGCCAAGAACATTTCCAAACCGGACACTTGCCAGTTTGGTCTCTGAGGTGCCGGCATACTTGCCGGCCACGTGCTCGGCGAGCCTCTTGGACCATCCCAATGCCGATGTCGGATTGGCCGCCTTGTCTGTGCTGATGTTGACAACCCTGCTGACACCTGCAGCAATTGCTGCTCGGACTACGGACTGGGTTCCAAAGACGTTGGTCTTGACTGCTGCCTCAGGTGCCCGCTCGAGAAGCGGCAGGTGCTTGTGGGCTGCGGCATGAAAGACGACATCCGGGTGGACCTCCTGCATGATGCGCCGCATGAGCTGTTCGTCCCGGATGTCGGCCAGCCGGTACACGTCGTCGTCCAGCAGCGCCAGGCCTTCCAGATCCATTTGCAGGTTATAAAGGGCGAACTCGTCGTCGTCGATGCAGAAGACCTTGCCAGCTTCCAGCGTATGCATCTGGCGCACGATCTCTGAGCCGATGGAACCCCCGGCGCCCGTCACGAGGATCGTTCTGCCTTGGATCAAAGCTTTCGCAGCAGACCCGTAAACGTGCATCGACTCTCTGCCAAGTAGTCGGTCGGCCCAAATCTTTTCCATCGCACTGCCCCCATGTTCACAAAATTGTTCGGCTTCTTATTGAGCAAATTCATCGCAGGACAGATCTCTTCGGCTCCGCCAGGAGGCGGCCGAACGCAAATGAATAACCCGCATGCCGCAGGGCCGTGACCCTGGAATCCGTTGGTTTTCCCCCGCTGAGACCTTCCACCCCAACAACACACGGCTTCTTTCTCGGCAACACGAGTAGCTGGTACCTGTAAATGAGCGTGAGCGCTACTTGGTAAGGAGGACTTGCCTACGTGCCCCGGCCAGGGCAATTGCTTGCGGCGCTCCGATCAAGCTGATAGGCCTGACGGTAAGGTGCAGAGTGGCAGATCAGCACGCCGCCCCATCCGGGTGGTGGTTGCAGAAGGGAAGTTCACGTGACTCGCAAGACTCCTCATATCGAGGAACCGTCCGAAAAGGATCTCGTCGTCGGGGACGGGCCGAAAAGCTGGGCCGCCGGCGTCCCGGGCGTATACCACTCCATGAAGCCGGCCATCGAACAGATGGGACTGAACCGGACCCGCAAGACCGTCATGGCGATGAACCAGAAAGACGGCTTCGACTGTCCGAGCTGCGCGTGGCCGGATCCCCACCACCGCAAGGCATTCGAGTTCTGCGAGAACGGGGCCAAAGCGGTGACCTGGGAAGCGACCCCGGTGGTGGTTCCCGCAACTTTCTGGGCCGAGAATGCCGTCAGCGACCTGCGCAGCCAGACCGAGTACTGGCTTGGCATGCAGGGCCGCCTGACCGAACCGGTGTACAAGGCCGCCGGCGAGGACCACTACAAGGCGGTCAGCTGGGACGAGGCGCTCCGGCTCGTGGCCGACAAGCTCAAGGGCCTGGACTCCCCCGACCAGGCGGCGTTCTACACGAGCGGCCGGACCTCGAACGAGGCTGCCTTCCTCTACCAGCTCATGGTCCGCGGCTACGGCACCAACAACCTGCCGGACTGCTCCAATATGTGCCATGAATCCTCCGGCTGGGCCATGGGCCAGACCATCGGCATCGGCAAGGCGACGGTCAGCTTCGACGACTACGCCAAAGCCGACCTGATCATCATCATGGGCCAGAACCCCGGCACCAACCACCCCCGGATGATGACCGAACTTGAGGCGTGCAAGCGCAACGGCGGCGAGATCGTGGCCGTCAACCCGCTCCCCGAAGCAGGCCTGCGCCGGTACAAGAACCCGCAGCAGGTCAACGGGGTCGTCGGTCACGGCGTCCAGATCGCAGACCAGTTCCTCCAGATCCGGATCGGCGGCGACATGGCGCTGCTGCAGGCCGTGTCCAAGCGCGTGCTCGACGCCGAGGCCAAGAACCCCGGGACAGTCCTGGACCACGCCTTCCTGGCGGAACACTGCGAGGGGCTCGAGGAGCTCAAGGAACACCTCGCCGGGCTGGATGAAGGCACAGTTCTTGAGGCCACGGGCCTGCACAGCGAGGACATCGATGAGCTGGCCGCCCGCTATCTCAAGTCCGAGAAAGTCATCATCACCTGGGCCATGGGCATCACCCAGCAGAAGAAGGGTGTTGCCACCATCAAGGAGATCATCAACCTCCTGCTGCTGCGCGGCAATATCGGCAAGCCGGGTGCCGGCGCCTCCCCCATCCGCGGGCACAGCAATGTGCAGGGCGACCGGACCATGGGCATCTGGGAGCAGATGCCGCAGTCCTTCATGGAGGCCCTCGGCGAGGAGTTCGATTTCGAGCCGCCCCGCGAACACGGCGCGGACGCCGTCGAGACCATCAACAAGATGCGCGCGGGCGAGATCAAGGTGTTCGTCGCCCTGGGCGGCAACCTGGTGGGTGCCATCTCGGACACGAACGCCGCCGAGGCTGCGATGCAAAACACGGAGATGACGGTGCAGATCTCGACCAAGCTGAACCGCTCGCACACTGTGACGGGCCGCGAGGCCCTGATCCTCCCCACGATGGGCCGGACCGAGATCGATATCCAGGAATCCGGTCCCCAGTTCGTGTCGGTGGAGGACACCGTCTGCGCCGTGCACCCGTCCTGGGGCAGCGTCGAGCCGGTGTCCCACCATCTGCTCTCGGAGCCGGCCATCGTGAGCCGGCTGGGCAAACTCCTCGTGGGCGACAAGATCAGGGCCGACTGGGACGGCTATGAGAAGAACTACGACCTTATCCGGGACCACATTTCGCGCGTGGTGGGCGGCTGCAAGGACTACAACCAGAGGATCCGGCAGGAAGGCGGGTTTATCCTCGCCAACGGTCCCCGCGACTCCCGCACCTTCCCCACGCCCACCGGCAAGGCCGTGCTGACAGTCAATGATCTTGAACTTGTCGAACGGCCGCATGGAACCCTGATCCTGCAGAGCATGCGCTCCCACGACCAGTTCAACACCACCATCTACTCGCACAACGACCGCTACCGTGGCATCAAGAAGGGCCGCCATGTGGTGTTCGTGAACCCTGACGACATCGCCGAGCTCGGCCTTCTGGACGGGCAGTACGTGGACGTCCGCGGCGTATACGACGACGGTGAGGAACGCGTGGTGCGCAAGTTCCGTGTGGTGTCGTACCCCACGGCACGCGGTTGCGCTGCTGCCTACTACCCCGAAGCCAACGTGCTGGTGCCACTGAACCACACGGCCGAAGGCAGCAACACGCCAGTCTCGAAGGCAGTCATCGTCCGGCTCGAGCCGAGCCTGGACCAGACGCCCGTCGGCGCGGCAACAGCCCCTGCCCGGGTGGCCTCACCCTAGGCACCCGCCAGAGGCACCCGCCAGAGGCACCCGCCAGCCGGGGCCGGGCCAGTCCGAACCACCGGACATGCCCCGCCCCGGCCCCGGCGGATGGACATAACACCAACATGCCCATCCCTGCGCCCCACCGCGGAGCATGTCCAGTGGCTGCGGACTGCGCGCATGGCGTGATCCCTGTGCATCAGGTCCGGTGTGCTTCCAGGGTGCTCGCGGGCCGGGCTACTGGGCCCTCTTGGCCCAGCCTTTCTCGTCCGGGCCGCCCGACTCGCCATGTTCGCAGAGCTCGATGACCTTGTTTGATGCGGCGTGCACGGCCTCCTGCGTGCCCTTGCGGCCCTTGGTGGACGCAGTACCCGCCGCGTAGCCCACGATGAACGCACTGATGGCGTCCGCATGCGGCCCGACGGCTTTGACCGATTCCTCTGCCACCTGGACGATCTTTTCGTGGTCGACTTCCAGGTCGAGGATCTGCAGCGCCTGGATCAGCCGGCTGCTCCAATGCCGCAGCGAGCTGTCTTCGTCTCGGGACAACGTCATTGCTACTCCTTCTCGCAGGGTGAATGGATCGTCTAACCCTCAAGGGGTAGCACCCGTCCCCGGCGTTGCGCAACGCGACACAGCGGCACAGCGGCAGCCGGCACGGCGGCGGCCCCTCAGCTCCAGAGCGCCACGTGGAACTTGGACCCCCGCCGTTCCAGCCCTCGCGAACCGCCGGGGGCGACCATGGCCGCGGTGGCGTCGGCGGTGCCGGCAAACCGTTGGAGGGTCCGCGCCATGGTGGTGGCCCGGCCGCGGTCCAGGGTACTGGCCCACCAGAGTCCGGAGATCGGCGTTCCGGCTACCGGCACACGGACCAGGGAACCGCTGCGGATTTCAGCCCGGACAATATGCCCCAAAGCCAGCATGGTTCCCTCTCCGGCCCTGACGGCGGCCAGGGCCTCCGTCTCGCTGCTCAACCGGACGATCTCCGGCGCCACCGACTGGGCAGCCAGCCAGCGGCCCTCCTCGCTGGCCGCCTGGATGCCGGCGGGCCCGGCAAACCAGGGTCTGCGCACCAGCTCGGCCGGCGCGACCGGCCCGTGGAGGGCGGCGAT
>NZ_KI914927.1:131471-158721 GCF_000520575.1 Arthrobacter sp. I3 | reverse complement strand
CGATCGGATGTCCGGCGGCCGCCACGACGATCCGCTGGTACCGCAGGAACGGGACGGAGTCGATGCCGACGGCGCCAGTGCCGTTGGCAAGGGAGCCGTTGCGGACGGTGGGCCTGGCCCCCAAAGCGATGTCATAGACGCGTTCGAGCATCAGCGAGGCGATGTCCTCGGCTTCCTCCACCACCACATCGACGGAAGCCCCGGGAACCCGGCGGGTGAAAAGGTCCAGCAGGCGCCCCGCCGCGTGCTCGGCAAAAGGCGCCGTCGCCACGATTTTCAGCCGCCCGGTCTCGGTCTGGGCATGTGCCACCTCCCACCGGGCCCGGTCCGCCAGTCCCACGATGTCCTGGGCATGTTCGGCGAGCGCCCGGCCGCCGGGAGTCAGCGCGATCCCGCCATGGGCGCGCACGAAGAGCGGGTCGCCCAGATCCTGCCTGAGTGCGGCGAGCGCCGTCGAGACTGCCGGTTCGCTGACTCCGAGTTGGACGGCGGCCGCATGGAGGGAACCCAGCTTGGCCACCAGGGCGAAGGTCCGCAACTGTCCCAATGTCATCGCCACGGCTTCATAACCTTTCGCTTATGACGATATTGACAGCCCCGCCAGGCCGCGGCAAGACTGACCTCAATCCGGCACCAGGCAGCCGCTGCTCCACGCCGCCGGCCTTTCGGAGTGAGGTAGGGACTATGCAGATTCCGGCTCCATTTGACTACGTGCGCGCCACTACGGTGGAGAACGCCCTGGAACTCCTTGCCCGGTACGGACCCGACTCGCGGGTGGTGGCCGGCGGGCATAGCCTCCTGCCGATGATGAAGCTCCGCCTCTCCCGGCCCGAATGGCTGATCGACATCAATGACTTATACGAGCTCGATTTCATCCTCCGTGACGGCAACAAACTAAGGGTCGGCGCCCTGACGCGCCACACCACCCTGCTCGAGTCGGAGGAGGTGGCCGGGCTGTTCCCCATCGTGCGGGACGCCGAGCGGGTGATCGCCGACCCCGTGGTCCGCAACCGCGGCACCATTGGCGGCTCGCTTTGCCAGGCCGACCCGGCCGAGGACCTCTCCACGGTTTGCGGGGTCCTGGGCGCCGAGGCCGTGATCCGCGGACCAGGCGGCGAGCGCATCCTGTCCATGTCCGAGTTCCACCGCGGCCCCTATGAAACCGCGGTCGGGCACGATGAACTGCTCTGCGAACTCAGGTTCGGCATCCACCCCCGGTCGGGCAGTGCCTATGAAAAGGTCGAACGCCGAGTCGGAGACTGGGCGGTCGGTGCCGCAGGTGCCGCCGTCACCCTCGCCGCGGACGGCACTGTCGACGACGCCGCCGTCGGGCTCACCGCCCTGGGCCTTGACCACCCCCTGGCCGGGGCCGCCGCAGTGCTCCGCGGCCGGCATCCGGACGAGGAGCTGTTCGCCGAGGCGGGCAGGCTGGCAGCGGAGGCCTGCGATCCGGTGGCTGACCAGCGCGGCCCGGTCGACTACAAGCGGCATCTCGCCGATGAGCTCACCCAACGGGTACTGCGGCGGGCCTGTGCCCGCGCCGCCCAGATGCAGGAAGGCTGAAGCCGATGCAGATCAGCATGACCGTGAACGGCGCCGACGTCACGAGCGAGATTGAGCCCCGGGTGCTCCTGGTCCACTACATCCGCGAGGTCCTGGGCCTCACCGGTACTCACTGGGGATGCGACACAAGCAACTGCGGGACGTGCGTGGTCCTGATGGACGGACAGCCCGTGAAGTCCTGCACCGTCCTGGCCGCCATGGCCGCGGGGCACGACATCCGCACCGTCGAGGGGCTTGCCAGCGGCGGCACCCTCGACCCCGTCCAGCAGGGCTTCATGGAAGAGCACGGGCTGCAGTGTGGCTTCTGCACCCCGGGGATGATGCTCACGGCCCGCGCACTGCTGGATAAGAATCCGCACCCGGACGACGCCGAGACCCGGCAGGCCATTTCCGGGCAGATCTGCCGGTGCACGGGCTACGCCACAATTGTCCGCTCGGTGCAGTGGGCCGCCGCCCATCCTGCCGGCACCGGCCTCGACGACACGGCCGCCGCCGACACGGACACGGACACCGCCGTCCCGGATGTCACGGCGGAGACAGAAGACACGGAGGTGAAGGCATGACCGTCATCCATGACCGGCAGTCAAACCCGGCCGCCGGCGACGAGGACCGCCCGATCGGCTATGGCCGCATCCAGCGGAAGGAAGACCCGCGCTTTGTGCGCGGCAAGGGCCACTACCTGGATGACATCGTGTTGCCGGGAATGCTGCATGGCGCCATCCTGCGGGCTCCGGTCGCGCACGCCCGGCTCGTGTCCATCGACACCACTAACGCCCTCGCGCATCCGAAAGTGGTCGCCGTCATTACCGGCAAGGACCTGCTGGGCCTGAAGCTCGCGTGGGCGCCGACGCTGTCGGCGGATGTCCAGGCCGTGCTGGTGACCGACAAAGTCCGGTTCCAGGGCCAGGAAGTCGCGTTTGTCGTGGCCGAGGACCGTTACGCCGCCCGGGACGCCCTGGAGCTAATCGACGTCGAATACGATGTCCTTCCCCCGCTGGTGGACGCCCGCAAGGCACTGGACGTAGACGCCCCGGTGATCCGCGATGAGATCGAGGGCCGGACGGACAACCGGATCTTCGACTGGGAGATGGGCGACAAGGCCGAAACGGATGCGGTGTTCGCCGCCGCGGATGTTGTGGTCAGCCAGGAGGTCGTCTACCCGCGGGTCCATCCCGCCCCGATGGAGACGTGCGGCGCCGTCGCCGATTTCGATGCCGTCAACGGCAAGCTGACGCTCTACGAGACCACCCAGGCACCGCACGCGCACCGGACCCTGTTCGCGATCGTCGCCGGCATCCCCGAGCACAAGATCCGGATCGTCTCCCCCGATATTGGCGGCGGTTTCGGCAACAAGGTCGGGATCTATCCCGGCTACATCCTCGCCGTCGTTGGTTCGATCGTCTCCGGCCGCCCGGTCAAATGGGTGGAGGACCGCTCCGAAAACCTGATGTCGACCTCGTTCGCCCGGGACTACATCATGCAGGGCGAAATCGCGGCGACCAGGGACGGCAAGATCCTCGCCCTGCGCACCCACGTGCTGGCCGACCACGGCGCGTTCAACGCCACCGCCCAGCCCACCAAGAACCCGGCCGGGTTCTTCTCCATCTTCACCGGCAGCTACGACCTCGCGGCCGCCCACTGCTCCGTCACCGGCGTCTATACCAACAAGGCGCCCGGCGGGGTCGCGTACGCGTGCTCGTTCCGGGTCACCGAGGCCGTGTACCTCGTGGAGCGGATGGTCGACATCCTGGCCCGCAAGCTGGACATGGACCCGGCGGAGCTGCGGCTGAAGAACTTCATCAAGCCGGAACAGTTCCCCTATGCCAACAAGACCGGCTGGGTCTACGACTCGGGCAACTACGAGGCCGCCATGCGCCTCTCCATGCAGCTCGCCGGGTACGAGGACCTCCGCCGCGAGCAGGCGGAAAAGCGCGAGCGCGGGGAACTCATGGGCATCGGGGTGTCCTTCTTCACGGAAGTCGTGGGAGCCGGGCCCCGGAAGCATTTCGATATTGTGGGCCTCGGCATGGCCGACGGCGCCGAGCTGCGCGTGCACCCCACCGGCAAGGCCGTGGTGCGCATCTCGGTGCAAAGCCAGGGCCAGGGCCACGAGACCACCTTCGCCCAGATCGTGGCGGAAGAACTCGGCATCCCGCCGGAGGACATCGAGGTGGTGCACGGGGACACCGACCAGACCCCGTTCGGGTTGGGCACGTACGGCAGCCGTTCGACGCCGGTCAGCGGCGGCGCCGTGGCCCTTGTAGCCCGGAAGGTGCGCGAGAAGGCGAAACTGATCGCCGGGGCGATGCTGGAGACCCGCCCCGAGGACCTCGAATGGGAAAAGGGCCGCTGGTTCGTCAAAGGCGATCCGAGCGTCGGCAAGACCATGGCCGAGATCGCCATGGGCGCCCACGGCACGATTGCCTTGCCTGAGGGCGTTGACGGAAACCTCGACGCCGAGGTCACCTACGACCCGCCGAACCTGACCTTCCCGTTCGGCGCCTACATCTGCGTCGTCGACATCGATCCCGGCACCGGGCAGGTCAAAGTGCGGCGCTTCATCGCGGTGGATGACTGCGGCACCAGGATCAACCCGATGATCATCGAAGGCCAGGTGCATGGCGGGCTGACGGACGGTGTGGGCATGGCCCTGATGGAGATCATCGAATTCGACGAGGACGGCAACTGCCTCGCCGGGTCCTTCATGGACTACCTGATCCCCACGGCCATGGAGGTGCCGGACTGGGAAACCGGATTCACTGTCACGCCCTCCCCGCACCACCCGATCGGGGCGAAGGGCATCGGTGAGTCCGCCACAGTCGGCTCACCGCCGGCGATCGTCAACGCCGTTGTCGATGCCTTGGCGCCGTTCGGCGTCACGCATATGGACATGCCCTGCACCCCGGCCCGCGTCTGGGCTGCCATGCAGGGCCGGGCCCGGCCGCCGATCTGATGGCCTCCACCGCAGGATCCCTGGGCGCCAGGGCAGATGAACTCGCCAGCCGCCGTGAGCCGTTCGTCCATGCCACCGTGGTCCGCGCCCAGCATCCGACGAGCGCCCACGCCGGGGACACCGCCCTGGTGCTGCCCAGCGGAGAGATCCACGGCTTTGTGGGCGGAAACTGCGTGGAGGAGTCGGTGCGCGAGTACAGCCGGCAGGTCTTGGCCACCCAGGAACCCCTCCTGCTGCGGGTGCTGCCCGGAGAACCGTCCCGCACCGCGGAGGAAGGCGCCGTCGAGGTCACCAACCCGTGCCTGAGCGGCGGGGCGATCGAGATCTTCCTACAGCCGCGGATTCCGGCGCCCCGGGTCGTGGTGGTGGGCACAATGCCGGTGGCGCAGGCCCTGGAAACGCTCGGCTCCGGCGTGGGCCTCGAAGTCGAACTGACGGACGGCGAATCCGCCGATCCCCGCGGGGATGACGCGGCCTTGATTGTCGCCTCCCACGGCAAAGCGGAAGAGCGTGCCCTGGAAGCGGCCCTGCGGGCCGGTGTCCCCTACGTTGCCCTCGTGGCCAGTAGAACCCGCGGCGCCGCCGTCCTGGAGTCCCTCGACGTCGACGACGCCCTGCGGCGGCGGGTTTTCACACCGGCCGGGCTGCAGCTCGGCGCCCGGACCCCCGGGGAGATTGCCCTGTCCATCCTCGCCCAGCTGGTCGGTGAACGGTCCAGGGCGCGGCGCGCCGCCCCGCCCCTGGCGTCCGCTGCCGCGCCGTCCCCAGCGTCCGCTGGCGCGGCCGCGGCCACGAGCTTCGGCACGGAGCCAGTACCATCGGAGCCAGTGCCATCCGAGCCCGCACCACCGGGGCCGGCGAGCGCGGTCGACCCTGTGTGCGGCATGTCCGTCCCGGCCCTCGAATCGTCCCTGCACCTGGTTCACGAAGGGGCCGTCGTCTACTTCTGCTCGGCCGGCTGCCGGGCCGCCTTCCGCAAAGATCCGGAACGCTATGCCGTTACGACCTGACCCGTTGCGGGCGGAAGGAAGCCCCGGACCCCGGACTGCCGGCATCATCCTGGCCGCGGGCGGTTCCCGGCGCCTGGGCCGGCCGAAGCAGGTGCTGCCCTACGGCGGGGGCGTGCTGCTCGATGCCGTCCTGGCGACTGCCAGGGACTGCGCCTTCGGCCAGACGGTGCTGGCCCTGGGCGGCGCAGCGGCCGAGGTGGAGCGCACCGTGGACACCAGCGGCTGCGATGTGGTGCTCAACCCGGACTTCGGCGAAGGGTGCGCGTCCTCGATCGCCACGGCGCTCGCCGTCCTCCATCCGGACACCAGCGCAGTCGTCCTGCTTCTCGGCGATCAGCCCGGTGTCCGGGCCGCGAGCGTCCGGGCAGTGCTTGGCGCCCTGCAGCCCACTTCTGCGCGCGCTGCCGGCATCGCGGTGTGCCGCTACGACGACGGCGTGGGCCACCCGGTGGCGCTTGCCCGGCGCCTGCTGCCGGACCTGGCCGCCCTGCACGGGGACAAAGCCGTCTGGAAGCTCCTGGCACAGCGGGAGGACGACGTCGTCGAGGTCCGTACACCCGGCCCCGTCCCCCCGGACGTCGACACCGAAGACGACTACCGGCTCCTCCTTGCCGGGCTGCTGGGGGCCCTATGACGGCGGCGGCGCGGGCGGGCGCGGAGGAGGACGTGCGGCGCCGGGTCCCGGATGTCGGATCGCTGATGGCCGCGCTGGACCGGACCAACTACCTGGCTGACGTCGGACTGGCGACGGCCCTGTTCCTGGCTGTCCGCCTGCCGCAGCCCATCCTGCTCGAGGGCGAGGCGGGGGTCGGGAAGACGGAGGCCGCGAAGGCGCTGGCCGAGCTCCTCGACACCCCGCTGTACCGGCTGCAGTGCTATGAGGGAATCGACGCCGGTGAGGCCCTCTATGAGTGGAACCACCAGCGCCAGCTGCTCGGCATCCGGCTGGCCGAAGTCCGCGACACCGAGGTCACGGAAACGGACCTGTTTGCCTCCCAGTACCTGCTGCGGCGCCCGCTCCTGCAGGCGCTGGAACATCCCGGCCCGCGGCCTGCCGTGCTGCTCCTGGACGAGATCGACCGCGCCGACGCCGAATTCGAGGCCTTCACCTTTGAACTGCTGGCCGAATCCGCCGTCACCATCCCGGAGCTGGGCACAATCCGCGCCACCCATCCCCCCATCGTGATCCTGACCTCCAACCGGACCCGGGACCTTCACGACGCCCTGACCCGCCGCTGCCTGTACCACTGGATCGACTACCCGGGACCCGCCCGGATCGCCGAGATCGTGCGCCGCCGGGTTCCTGCCAGCAGCGGCCCGCTGGCCCTCCAGGCCGCGGCCGTCATCACCCGGCTGCGCACCCTGGACCTCGCCAAGCCGCCCGGGATCTCCGAGGCAATCGACTGGGTCTCGGCCCTGGCCGTGCTGGGGGTGAAGCGGATCGACCCCGGCACCACCGAGCAGACGTGGGGCTCCATCGTCAAGAACCGCGATGACCTCGAACTCGTCGGCTCCCACGGCGCGGCCTGGCTCGTGGACGGCACCGATGGTTGAAGACAACGGCCCCGCCCAAAACAACAGGGCCACCGATCAGCCGCCGCAGCCGCCACTGGTCGAGGCGGCCGCCTTGTCCGCCGCGTTCGTCACGGCCATCCGGAGGGCCGGCCTGGCGACCTCGCCGGACCGGGCGGCGCGGCTGGCCGAGGCGCTCCACCTGATCCCCCCGGCCCGGCTTGAGCAGCTCTACTGGACCTGCCGCGTGGTGCTCGTGTCGGCCCGCGAAGAAGTGCCCGTGTTCGATGCCGTCTTCGCGGCCGTGTTCCGCGCGAACGCCGCCCCCGCCCAGCCGGGCGGCGTGCCCGGCGCGGCAGCGGCGCCTCCCGCACCGGCGCTCCGGACCAGGCCCGCAGCGCCAGGGAGCCAGACGCCGGGCCCGGCCCCCGGGACGCCGCAGCGGCCGCGCCTGGCCTTCCCCGGCCGGGACGGCTCCGCGGAGGACGGCCCCACGGACCGGGAGGCCGTCCTTGCCATGGTTTCCGCGGACGAACACCTGCAGGTGACATCCTTTGCCGAGCTTTCCGCAGAGGAAGTAGCGGACGTACGGCGGCTGGCGGCGGCGCTGCAGCTCTCGACGCCGCTGCGCCTGAGCCGGCGCACGCGCACGTCGGCCCACAACACGGCGAGCCTGGACGTCCGGGCGACAGTGCGCGCCGCCCGGCGGTCCGGGACCGACGCCCCGGCGCTGCTCTATGCCCGCCGGCGCGAGCAGCGCCGCAAACTGGTGTTGCTCTGCGATGTTTCGGGATCGATGGATCCCTACTCCCGGGTCTTCGTATCCTTCCTGCAGGGCGCCGTGACCCGGGCCGGGGCGGAAGCCTTTGTCTTCTCCACCAGGCTGACCAGGCTGACACGGCAACTGGCCCTGCGTGATCCGGACCAGGCCCTGGCCCGCGCCGCTGTCTCCGCGCCGGACTGGGCCGGCGGAACCCGGATCGCTGAATGCCTCCGGCGCTTCGTCGACGAACACGGCCGCCGCGGACTGGCGCGGGGCGCTGTGGTGGTGGTGTTTTCCGACGGCTGGGCCTACGAGGATCCGGAACAGGTCGCGGCGCAGATGGCCCGCCTGCGCCGGCTCGCCCACCGGATCATCTGGGTGAATCCGCGCAAGGCAGCCCCGCAGTACCGGCCCCTCGTCGGCGGCATGGCGGCAGCCCTGCCCTACTGCGACGCCTTCGTCAGCGGCCACAGCTACCGGGCCTTGGCGCAGGTGGCTGCCGCCATTCGCGGCGAGGGGCCGCCTTCACAGGACACGCACGAACGAGCGAGAGGCAAGGAACCAGCCCATGCACATTGACAGCACGTTCTCGGTGGTCGCACCGATAAACCAGGTGTGGGACACGCTGATGGACTTCGAACGGGTGGCCGGCTGCCTTCCGGGGGCCAGGATCCTGAACAAGCTCTCGGACGACGCCTACCAAGTGGGCATGACGGTAAAGCTCGGCCCGGTCACGATGCAATACAAGGGCCTGTTGAACGTCATTGAACGAAACGCCCCGGAACATCGTGCGGTCCTTGGCGGCAAGGCCCAGGAGACGCGCGGACAAGGCACCGCCGAGGCCACCGTCACCCTGGTGCTGGCCGAAGACGGAGCGGCCACACGGGGTTCCGTCAGCGCAGACCTGGCGCTGTCCGGCAAGGCAGCGGCCATGGGCAAGGGGGTGATCGGCAGCGTCACCGAGCAGATGATGTCGCTCTTCGCGAAAAATCTGCAGGCCATGCTCACTGAGGCAGCACCCCCTGCGCAGGAAGCCCCTGCCGGACCGACCCCTGCGGCGGTCCCCGGACCCACCCCGGCTCCGGTCCCCGCGTCGGCGCCGGAACCGGTCCCTGTGCCTGTCCCGGCGGCGGCCGCGCCGGAACCGGTCCCTGTGCCTGTGCCTGTCTCAGCGGCGGCTGCGCCCGACGGCAGCCTGGATGCGCTGAGCCTCGCCAAGGGAATCGCGGCGGAGCAATTGGCCAGCCCGGTGAAGGTCCTCGGCGTTATCGCCGTCGTGGCGTGCATCGCGTACTGGGCCGGCCGGCGTTCGGCGTTCCGGCTGCTCCGGCTGTGCGGCAGGCTCTGAGGAGCGCCGATGCGTGATGTCCTCGCGGCCATGTTGCCCGACTGGCGAAGCGGTGCCACGGCAGGCCTGGCCACCGTCGTGAGCACATTCCGATCTGCGCCCCGGCTCCCGGGGGCGGCGATGCTGGTGACGGCCGGCGGCGAGGCCGTGGGATCCGTCTCCGGCGGCTGCGTCGAGGGGGCCGTGTACGAGCTCGCCACCCAGGTCAAGGACGACGGCGTGCCGGCCCTGGTGCGCTACGGGATCAGCGATGACGATGCCTTTGCCGTGGGCCTGACCTGCGGTGGAATCATCGATATCTTCGTCGAACCTGTTTCCCGGCGCCGCTTTGCCGAACTCGACGCCGTCGCGCAGGACATCACCGCCGGGCGCCGCGTGGGCGTCGCCACGATCATCGAACACCCGGATGCCGGCCGCGTGGGGCGGCACCTGGTTGTCAGGCCGGATGGTTGCGAGGGTGACCTGGGCTCGGACCGGACCAACCGCGCCGTCGGCGACGACACCCAGGGTCTTCTCGCCGCCGGCCGGACGGGCATCCTGAACTACGGCGTGGACGGCGAGCGGCTGGACACCGGCATGCGCGTCTTCTTTGCCAGCTATGCGCCGCCGCCGCGCATGCTCGTCTTCGGCGCCATTGACTTCGCCGCGGCGCTGGCGCGGCTGGGCGCGTTCCTGGGCTACCGGGTGACCGTCTGTGATGCGCGGTCCGTATTCGCGACGCCGGCGCGATTCCCCGACGCCGCCGAGGTGGTCAACACGTGGCCACACAGGTACCTAAGCGAGCAGTTTGCCCAAGGCCTGCTGGATTCCAGGGCTGTGCTCTGCGTCCTGACCCACGACCCGAAGTTCGACATCCCCGTCCTGGAGGTGGCCCTGCGCGGCAGCCCCGTGGCCTTTATCGGCGCCATGGGATCCCGGCGCACGCACGAGGACAGGATGGCACGGCTTCGGCAGACGGGACTGACTGAGGCCGAGTTGTCCAGGCTTCACAGTCCTGTCGGCCTGGACCTGGGCGCCCGCACCCCGGAGGAAACGGCGGTGTCCATCGCGGCTGAGTTCATCGCCCAGCAGTGGAACGGCAGCGGGGAGCCGTTGCGGCAGCTCGGCGAACGGATCCACCACGACGAGCAGTTGTGACTGTGTGGCCATGACGGCGGACGAGGCCCTGCGCCGGATGCTGGCGGTGCTGCTGCTGGCGGCAACGGGCTAGTCGGCCGGGCAAAGCCTGCGCGGAGCCGGGCCCGCGGATCTGCTTTCATGTCCGCCGCCCAGGCCGCCTGACTGCCGCTCCCCCGGTGCGTCTGATCCGACGCACCGGGCTCCGTTTACCGCGCGGCGACCGACGCGGGAGCCAGCAGTTCGCGGTACCGGGCGGCGTGCCGGCCGAGTTCGTCGGCGTCCACCCGGGGTGCCGAATGCAGGATGAGTGGCTGGGCCATCTCCAGACCGCACAAGTGCGCGGTTGCGTCGAGGGGGCGCAGGAGCTCCTCCATCGTGAAGCGGTTGTGTCCTGCCGGCGCGTAGGACGATTCAGGGCCGCCGGTCGACAGCACCAGCTGGAGCCGCTTTCCGTGGAGGGCGTCGCCTCCGGCGCCGTACGCGAAGCCGTACGTGAGCACCTGGTCCATCCACTCCTTCAGGACCCCCGGGACGGAGTACCAGTGCCACGGGAACTGGCAGACGATGGTGTCGTGCCCGCGCAGCAACTCCTGTTCCCGGGCGGTGTCGAACCGCCGGTCCGGGTGGGCGGCGGAGAGGTCATGCACCGTCACGTGCTCCAAGTCCATGATGGCTGCGGTGAGGTGCGCGGTGATCCGCGAGCTTTCCAGGTCGGGGTGGGCAACAAGGACGAGCGTGCGCTGTGGGGTCATGGAAGGTTCGTGCTTCTTTCAGAGTCGGATTCGAGGCCGACCAGAGCCGAACTGACCTGCCAGAGGCGGTCAATATCGGACTGGCTGTAGCTGCGTTTTGATGATTTCTTGGGAGTGCTGTTGGCAAAGTACTGCCCGGTGACGTTTTCGAGCTCCGGCGCCGAGGCAAGGTAGATGGAGGTCCGGGCGCCCTGCTCCGGGGTTTTCATCCACCGCTGAACCAGCGGTGTCAGGAACTCTTGCAGCCGGCCAGGATCTTCGGCTCCGAACGCCGTCGCCACGACTCCGGGGTGGAGCACATTTGCGGTGACGTGGGTGCCGGAGAGACGTTCGGCGAGTCCGTAAGTGAACAAAACGTTGGCCAATTTCGACTGGTTGTACGCCCGCTGCCCCGAGTAGGACCGTTCGGCCAGCAGGTCCGCGAAGTCCATCCGGGCCATGGCCTGGGCGCCGGACGAGACCGTTACGATCCGCGCCGGTCCGCTCTCCTTCAACCGTTCAAGGAGAAGGTTGGTGAGCAGGAAAGGAGCAAGGTGGTTAAGGGCGAAGGTGTACTCAAGTCCATCCACGGTGACGCGGCGGGTGTTCCAGAATCCGCCCACATTGTTGACCAGCACATCGAGGCGGTCCAAGGTATTCAGCACCTCGTCGGCCAGCGTGCGGACTTCCCGCTGGGAGGAGAGATCGGCGGTGAACACCTCGACGGGGGCCGACGCCACAGCGCGGATCTCCTCAGCTGCCCGCGATGCCCTGTCAGCGTTGCGTCCAGTGATGGCAACCCGCGCACCAAGGGCGGCCAGACCCAGAGCCGTGGCCTTGCCGATCCCGCCGGTGCCTCCGGTGATCAGAACTGTCTTTCCTGCCATTGACAGCATTCGGTTCTCGCTCTCGGTGTTCGTTTGCCGCAAAGCTGCATGAGTGGGGTGTAGACAGGTTTGTCTACACCGGAATGAAAGTATCAGACAGAACTGTCTGTGCACAAGCAGCGGCCGGCCCTGCTCCGCCGCGGGACATTCGGGTCGGCTGACGGGCTCAGCTGTGGCCGTCCGGGCGGCCGCCGGGCGTATGCTCGTGGCATGGCGAGATACTTCGATGTGCACCCCGAGAACCCCCAGCCCCGTTCGATCCTCCAGGCGGTGGACATCGTGCGCTCAGGCGGCCTGATCGCTTACCCCACGGATTCCTGCTACGCGCTGGGCGCTCAGCTGGGCAACCGGGAGGCCCTGGACCGGATCCGGACCATCCGGCAGTTGGACGGCAAACATCATTTCACCCTCGTCTGCAAGGACTTCGCCCAGTTGGGCCAGTTCGTCCAGATCGACAACGATGTGTTCCGCAGCATCAAGGCCGTCACGCCCGGCAGCTATACCTTCATCCTGCCGGCGACCAGGGAGGTCCCGAAACGGCTGCTGCATCCGAAGAAAAAGACTGTTGGCGTGCGCATTCCGGACAACCACGTCGTGCAGGCGCTGCTCGCTGAGCTTGGCGAGCCGCTGCTGTCGAGCACTTTGCTGCTTCCCGATGAGGAAGAGCCACTCACTCAGGGGTGGGAGATCAAGGAACGCCTGGACCACGTGGTGGACGCCGTGATCGATTCCGGCGACTGTGGTGCCGAGCCAACCACGGTGATCGACTACTCCAGCGGCGTCGCAGAAATCGTCCGGCGCGGCATGGGTGATCCGTCGCGCTTCGAGTAACAGTCGCGCTTCGGTTGACAGAGGGCGCCGGCAGCGGCATGGCGCCGGCCGGCTGACACGGCTCCGGGATGGGCCGGGCGCCGGGATAGGCCAGGCGCCGGGATAGGCCAGGCGGGGCGGACTAGGCGGATTCCGCCGCGGCCGCCTGCCGGTTCCGCAGCCACCGGCGCACGAGGTCGATGGCGGCGACAAGCCCGGCCAGGGGCGAGAGCACCGCTGCGGCGTAGACGAACATCATCCATGTCAGGGTGGTCACCGGGCTTTGGCGGGTGCTCAGGAGAGACAGTCCGCCGAAGAGGCCCAGAACCCAGAACAGGATGACTCCGGACAGCACAGCGGCTGCGGGGAAGTACTCGTTCGTGACGACTTTCTTCAAGGTTTCCATGGGCCCTCCTCACGCCCGGCGGTGGGACTGCCCGCCGGGGATGTTCCCAGTATGAGGCCCGGCGCGGCGGAATTCCCCGAGAATCCCGGCCACGTGACGAAGCTAACGCCCGCGTCCCGGTGGCGGCCATCTCGGTCATCAATTCGGCGCCGCCGGTCCAACGGTGGCGGCCCCGCGGGGGTCAGACCGCGGCCCGGACGCGCTGGAGGAAGGAATCAAGCACCCGCCCGGCGTTCTCATGCATGCGCCGGGACTCCGCCGCCGGCAGCTGCCGGCTCTTGGGCCCGTTCAACCGCTCGCCCAGATAGAGCAGCGCCGCCAGTACCTCGGAGAGTTCGGAGTTGCTTTCCGCACGCTGCCGCAGGAGCCGCAGATGAGCTTCCTGCAGGGCCGGACCGGGGCTGCAGCCAAGGTCGCGGTCGAAGAGCCGCCGGCAACGGTCATACGCTGCGAGGCCCTCCGCCGGCAGGCCTGCCTGTTCATAGGCGGTCACCAGCACCGTCCAGGCCCGCTCGTTCAGGGGCTCCGCGCGAATGGCAGCCTGGACCAGGTTGACGGCATCGTCTGGTTTGTCCAGCAGAGCCGCCGTTTCTGCCGCGAGGATCTGCAGCGCCACCTTCTCGGCTGCATGGCGTGCGCGCGCCTCTTCGGCCCAGTCGGAGGCAAGTTCGAACCCGAGCAGCGGCTCGGCGGAAATCTCCAGGGCCTCGAGCATCAGGGGGTAGGCCTCCGCCGGAGCCAGCTCACCGGCGTCGCGGACCAGGTCCCGGAACCGGAACAGATCGAGGTCCACGAGCGTAGGATCCAGGACGTAGCCACTGTTGGCCGTGCGGAGCGGGCCGGTCTTGGTCTGCCCCGGCTGGATGGCACGGCGGATACCGCTGATATAGCTCTCGAGGGTCGCCACGGAGCCGTCACTGGCTCCGGCGCCCCAGAGAAGATCGATCAGGCGGGTCTTGGACACGGGCGTGCCAAGGTTCAGGAGAAGGATTTCCAGTATGTGCCGGGGCTTGCATCCGCCCATGTCGGCGGCGGTGAGCGCCACGCCGTCCCGGCGCACTTCGAATGATCCGAAGAGGCGGACCGAAATGGAAGGTGCTGTTTCCTTTGGGCTATCCACGATGTTCTCCGATTTCCCCAGGTAAAACGAACTCAATCGTCTATGGAGAGCCGGATCAACATCGAAACCAGGCCGTACTGAGGCTCTGTTCCCTCCGGCTTTCCAATGACACCGTGACACGCCCGGCGGGGCGCAACAAGGCATGCCGCTACCCGATCTTTCGCCCAAAGAAAGACGCGTACAGGGGTCAGTACCGCTGAGTAAGCGTGCGGAGCGGAGGGCAGGTGATTGCGGCGCCAACCAAGTAATTCCGCGGGCCGCCGCTATGCGGACCCAAGTAGTTTAGCCGGGCAGGGATTAGGCCCCCGGCGGGCAAATTCCAGCGGGTTGAAACCGCCGGTCCGGACCGGGTTTACCTACTGGTTATCGGTCATCTCGGCGGGCACGGCCACCAGTCGCAGGTCCGCGCCGTCCCGGAGCACGGCAAGGTCCAGCGGCTCCCCGATCGCTTCGGCGAACAGCAGTTTCTGCAGGCTCTCGGCGTTGGACACATACATGTGTCCGACCTTCAGGAGGATGTCGCCGGTCCGTAGCCCGGCCCGCTCGGCGGGGGAATCCGGGAGGACTTCGACCACGAGCAGGCCCTCCCTGCGGCCCGTCCGGACGACGGCGCTCGGCTGCAACTGGATCGGTGTGTTGACCAGGCCCAGGTAGGCCCGGCGGACGCGGCCGTCCTTGAGCAGCGACGCGATGATCCGCCGGGACGTCGCGTTGATGGGAACGGCCAGCCCGAGCCCAACACCGGCCACGGCCGTATTGATGCCGACGATCCGCCCGCGGGCGTCTGCCAGCGCCCCGCCGGAGCTGCCGGGGTTGAGGGCCGCGTCGGTCTGGATGACGTCCTCGATCACGCGCCGGCTCCGTCCGGACCAGACCGGGATCGAACGGCCCAGCCCGCTGACCACGCCGGCGGTGACGGAGCCGGCGAGCCCGAGCGGATTGCCCACGGCGATGACCAGCTGGCCGACCCGGAGGGACTCGGCGTCGCCGAGTTCAGCCGGCGCCGCGGTGGGTGCCCTGCCGTGGACCACGGCAAGATCGGAGAGCGGGTCGGCGCCCACCACGTCAACAGCCGTGCTGGTGCCGTCGGCGAAGACTGCGTGGCCGGACTGGGCGCCACCCACCACGTGGGCATTCGTCAGCAGATATCCGTCCGTGGTGAACAGCACGGCCGAGCCCGCACCGACCCTCACCCTGCCGTTGCGCCCATTGCCGGTCACCTCGAGCGCGGCGACGTGCTGGGTGACAGCCTCGGCCACGCGGATGACCGTTGCGGAATATGAATCCAGCGGGTCTTCGGACACATCGGATCCGGAAACCCTGCTGATGGACGCGGCCACGGTGCACCTCCTGCTAAACGGTACTCATCCAAGTCAACCACCGCCGTCCCGGGAGTAGTCCTGGCGGGCCTACGCCGTCAGAGAAATACCTAGGATGAAGCGGCGGCGGTGCAACAGTTCAGCCCGGCGCGGATCCGCGGCTAGGCTCGGATGTAGATCCGCCCGACAGCCCAGGAGAACCCACGTGACACCAACGTCCGCCTCCCCCGCCCCGCTGCCCCTGCCGGGTCTGACCTGGGGCATCAAACGCAGCTTTATGGATTACATTTCGGGACTCCCGGACGGTGCTGTTTCCGCAGCCGACGGCGCCACGGTTACTGCGTCCGGAGAGTTCTGCTTCGCTCCCGCCGGCTCCGAGTACGATCCCGCCAGCGGCACCGGATTGCTGCGGTTCCGCGGCGATGTCCGCGTCGCCGGTCACCACGGAATGATGTTCGTCCGGCTGCTGGATCCATGGGTCGAGTTCGCGGCCGGGCACGGGGTCCTGTCCATCAGCACGGGCGACGGCGGCGGGACGGACCGCTCGGATGTCGGCACCCTGCGCACTGCCGCGCCCCGCAACATGGAGGGGTTTCTCGTCTGGGAGCGCGTCGAGGTCGCCGTCTCCCAGGCAGGTTCGGAACTTTTCGACGGCCAGTACGCCGACGGCCAGGCGATGGACCCCCTGGTCATCCGGGTGCCGGCGTAGTCAGGACGGGCCACGGCGCGGGCGCTAGCGTGGACGCACCGGACGCACCCTCACCGGCGCGATGATCCCGATCAGGGCCACGGCGGTCATGGAACCTGCCGCCATGATCGAGGCGAGCACGACGATCTGGAAGCGGCCCGCTTCCAAGGGTGAAAGGCCGCCGAAGATCGCACCCACAAACGCCCCGGGCAGGGTGACAAGTCCCGTCGTCTTAGTCTGGTCGGTCGAAGGGATGAGGGCTGAATAGACGGCGCGCCGGGCCAGCTCCAACGTCGACTGACGCCGCGTCGCCCCCAAAGCCAGCCACGCTTCAACCTCATCCCAACGTTCATTCACCGACTCGGCAAAGTGCCGGCCGGCCAGGGTGGCGATGGTCATCGCATTGCCGATCACGATCCCCCCAATTGCCAGCGCGTAGCGGGGCGTCAGGGCCATAGCGCCCGTGCCGAAAACGATCGCCAGGGTCACCAGGATGCCGGCGGCCATCGAGCCACCCACTACCGCCAGGCGGCCCCAACTCCACCCCAGGCGTCGCGCGGCCGTCACTGCGGCCACCGAAAACATCACGAGAAGTGCGGCGCCGACCCAGACCGGACTGGTGATAACAGTGCCCAGTATGAGGCTGATGACAGCCAGTTGCACAGCCCCGCGCAGGATGGCCAGCGCCGGCGCGGTCCGGTGAGGGATCCGGAATACCGCAAGCAACCCCACGGTGACCAGCATCAGGAGCCCTACGCCCAGCAGCGTGGGCAGGAGATCAGTCAGGGCAGTCATCACGCCAGCCTATAGACCTTCGCGGCAGCACCATTGGCGGCATCGGCTGTCGGCTGCCTTTCCTCGCCGGACACGGCTGCCGTGCTGGGCACCCGCGCGTCCTTCTGCAAGGATGTGAACGGTCGTCGCGCCGTCGGGGACTGAAACTGGTCAAAGGAGATGCTCCATGGTTGAACCCGCCCTTCTAGCCGACGGCGTCCACAGCGAGGCCCGCCGGCATGTGCTCCGGGCCTTGGCGGCGGGCACGGGCATCGGGTGGGACGGCGCGGACCGGGCCGTCTTCGAAGAGCGCTTCGACCGTCATTTCCCGGCCTTGTTCCGGCTGTTCCACGATCTCTACGGCGCACGGCCTGATTGGCTGGATCAGCTCACCGACCTAGTGATGCAGTCTGCCCGGTCGTGGGCCGAGAGGCCTGCCCCGCTCAAGGGCCTCGACGCCGAACGGGAACACAACAGCGGCTGGTTCCAGTCCAACACCATGCTCGGCGGCGTTTGCTACGTCGACAGATACGCCATAGACCTCGAAGGCGTCCGCGCCCGGATCCCCTATTTCAAGGAACTGGGCCTGACCTACCTGCACCTGATGCCGCTGTTCCTGGCCCCCGAACCGCACTCCGACGGCGGCTACGCCGTTTCCAGCTACCGGGACGTCAATCCCAGGCTGGGCACCATGGAGCAGCTGCGTGACCTCGCCGCCGAGCTGCGGGCGAACGGCATCAGCCTCGTGGTCGACTTCATCTTCAACCACACCTCCGACGAGCACGAATGGGCCCGGAAGGCGGCCGCGGGCGAGCCGGCCTACAGCGACTACTACTGGATCTTCCCGGACAGGTCCATGCCGGACGCGTTCGAGCAAACCGTGCGCGAAATCTTCCCGGACGACCACCCCGGCTCATTCGTCGACTTGCCGGACGGACGGTGGGTCTGGACCACGTTCCACACCTTCCAGTGGGACCTGAACTACTCCAACCCGGACGTGTTCCGGGCCATGGCGGGCGAGATGCTGTTCCTGGCCAACCAGGGCGTGGACATTCTCCGGATGGACGCCGTCGCCTTCATTTGGAAGCAGCTCGGCACGCCCTGTGAGAACCTTCCCGAAGCCCACACGCTGCTGCAGGCGTTCAATGCCGTGTGCCGGCTGGCGGCGCCGTCGCTGCTGTTCAAGTCCGAGGCGATCGTCCACCCCGACGAGGTGGCCCGTTACATTGACCCCGCCGAGTGCCAGCTCTCCTACAACCCCCTGCAGATGGCGCTGATCTGGGAGGCGCTGGCCACCCGCGACGTGTCCCTGCTCACCCAGGCCCTGGAGCGGCGCCACAATATTCCGGACGGCACGGCGTGGGTGAACTACGTCCGCAGCCATGACGACATCGGCTGGACATTTGCGGATGAGGATGCCGCCGAGCTTGGCATCAATGCCTTCGAGCACCGGCGGTTCCTCAATTCCTTCTACGTCAACCGTTTCCCTGGCAGCTTCGCCCGCGGCGTGCCTTTTCAGGACAACCCCCGCACCGGCGACTGCCGGATTTCCGGCACAACGGCGTCGCTCTGCGGGCTGGAGGGCGGAGCCGATGTGGCAGTGGACCGGATCCTGCTGGCCCACTCGGTGGCCTTCAGCACCGGGGGCATCCCGCTGCTCTACCTCGGTGACGAGGTCGGCCAGTTCAACGACTATGGGTACGCCGCCGAGGAAGGCCACGGAACGGACAGCCGCTGGGTGCACCGGCCGCACTACCCGGCCGCGGGGTACGCGCGGCGCGCGGAGCCGGAAACCCCCGCCGGGGCGGTCTTTGCCGGGCTGCGCCGGATGGTGTCCGTACGGTCCGCGACGCCGGAACTGGCCGGGACCCGGCTGGTCGGGTTCGCCACGAACAACCCGGGAGTCCTGGGGTACCAGCGTCCCGGAAATGGAACGCTGATCCTCGCCCTGGCTAACTTCAGCGACGGCCCCCAGGAGGTAACGGCGTTGACGCTCTCCGGCTTCGCGGCCGGCGCCGTCGACGTCCTGACCGGCGCCCACGTGTGCCTCGACGCGGGACTGGTCCTGGACGCCCGGCAGTTCGTCTGGCTCCGGGTGACGCCCCGGCCTTGAGGCGCTGGCCCGCGGCTCATCGGCACGGAGTAAGGGAAGCGGCTGTTGTCGGCGCCTGCTGCGCCGCTTCGCCCGGTGCCGTGTCCGGCCGCACACTGGTTGAGGAGAGCGTGCGGCCGGAATCTGTGGACGAACGGCCCTGTGGCGGCCGGCGGCCGGTCTTCTGCGGCCTATTTCCACTCTCCCCCATCCCGCTGAGAAGAGACTGAGAGCAGCCTCTCTCCGTGGGGACGTGCGCGCAGGCGGGAGCGCTCCGGCCACCGCCGGGGCGCCGGCCGGGCGGGCGGCGCCGGCAATGCGGCCGCGGTGGTTGTCCCGAACCGCGCATTGACGCATTCTTGGAGCATGGCACTGGGCAAACGGGCCCCCTCCGGCCCCGCCAGGGGCGAGATTCGATGGGGCGTGCGGAAGCGCTCGACGGCGGTCGCCGTCGGCGTCGTAGCCGTGGCGCTGCTGCTCGGCGGCCTCGTCCTTCTGGTCCTGCTGCAGGCGTCACTGGCGCGGTCGAGCGACGCCGCAGCCCAGCAGAAGGCCCTGGACGTGATCGCCGAGATGGAGGACATGGACATCGAGGATGGCCGCGCCTACATCGTTGACACCGCGCATGCGGGCCAGTTCGTCCAGGTGCTGGATGCCGAAGGGTACGTCCTGGCCAGCTCGGACCCCGAGGTCGCCAACGCCCCCCTGTCAGCCCAGCGGCCCAGCCCGGGCCAGACCATGACCCAGGACGTCTCGAGCCTTCCGAGCATCGGGGACACCGACGACTACCACATCGTCACCGTGGGAGCGCGGACCGGCACGTTGAGCTATACCGTGGTGGTGGCCCAGGCATCCCAGATACAGGCGGACACCATTTCCACCGTCGCGTGGTTCATGCTGGGAGCCACGCCGCTGCTGCTCGGGACCGTGGCCGTGTCCGTCTGGCTTCTGGTGGGCCGTTCCCTCCGCCAGGTTGAGCGGATCCGTGGCCAGGTGGCCCGGATCAACGCCGAGCGGCTGGACGGGCGCGTCGACGTCCCGCCCACCAACGACGAAATCCACGCCCTGGCGCTGACCATGAACACCATGCTGGACCGGCTGCAGGCCTCGGACACCGAACAGCGCAGATTCGTCTCGGACGCCAGCCACGAGCTGCGCAGCCCGCTGGCCACGCTGAGGGCCGGAATCGAGATCGCGGCGGCGGACCCGACCGGGGCGATGTGGCTTCAGATGAAGGATGTCCTCTCCGAGGAGACGGCCCGCATGAGCTTCCTCGTGGAGGACCTGCTGACACTGGCCAAAGCCAATGACGGCGGCCTGCGCGTGGAGCAGAAGGACGTCGATCTTGACGACGTGCTGGACCAGGAGATCCGCCGGCTGCGGTCCACCAGCCGGAACCAGATCTCGGTGGAGCTCGTTCCGACCCGGATCCGCGGCGACGCCCGGCGGCTGGCGCAGGTCCTCCGGAACGTCCTGGACAACGCCGACCGCCACGCCCTGTCCCGGATCGCCGTGGACCTGCACACGGCCGGGGACCGGGTCATCCTCACTGTCGACAACGACGGCGACCCCATCCCGGAGGCGGACCGGGAGCGGATCTTCGAACGGTTCGTCCGGCTCGATGGCAGCCGTTCCCGGGAAGGCGGCGGCAGCGGACTGGGCCTGGCCATCGCGGCGGGAATTGTGGCCGCCCATCATGGGAGCATCCGTCCGACGGACGGACCGGCGGGTCACTGCCGCTTTGAGATCACACTTCCCCTTCCGGAACCTGTGGAGCCGGCCGACGTCACTCCTCGCGACTCCCGGCGGCACGGGGTTCAGGGGTCGGGTCGGCGCTGAGCAGATAGCCCATGCCGCGCACCGTGGTCAGGCTGTGGATCCCGAACGGGACATCAATCTTGCGCCGAAGGTAGCCGATGTACACCTCAACCACATTGTTCGCGCCCTCGAAAGCCGGATCCCAGACGTTTTGCAGGATTTCCGCCTTTGAGACGATCTGGTCATGCCGGCGCATCAGATAATGCAGGAGCCCGTACTCCCTGGCCGTGAGGCTAATGAGGGTGTCGCCGCGGCGCACACTGTGGCTGACGGGGTCCAGGGACAGCGTGCCAAGCGTCATGATGACAGGCCTGGCGGGCGCTCCGCGCCGGATCAACGCCCTGATCCGGGCCACCAGCACCAGGAAGCTGAACGGCTTGGTGAGGTAGTCATCAGCGCCCAGGTCGAAGGCATCGGTCTGGTCGTATTCGCCGTCCTTGGCCGTGAGCATCAGCACCGGAGTCCACACCTTGCGTTGCCGCAATTCCTTCAAGACGTCGTAGCCGTTCATCCGCGGCAGCATGAGGTCCAGCAGGATGGCATCGTACGCGTTCTCCAGCGCCGCCGCGAGTCCCCGCACGCCGTCGTGGGCGACGTCGACGACGAACCCCTCGTTCCTCAGCCCGCGGCGGACTGTTTCCGCCAGGGCGTCCTCATCCTCCACCATCAGGATCCGCAATCCAGCCCCCTCCCTTTGGGCCAGTATGGCCCTTCCGGGGCCGGGCTGGAAGGAACCTCGCGGGTGCAGTGGGAGGGGATGCCCGTCGCAGTGCGGTCAGGCCTGGTGGGGAGGACCGAACAGCCACCCGGAAACGTCGCTGCGCAGGACCACGTGCGGTCCGCCGGTGGAACTGACGCTCCCGTTGGGGACGTAGTAGCCGCGCCCGGCTCCGGGGCCGCCGGCGGCGCGGTCGATGGCGTCGGTCAGGCGACGGGTCAGGTGCCCGCTGGGGCCCAGGGACCGCAGTTCATTGAGTTCGTCCTGCGTGAGCCGTCCCAGCACTGCAGCAATATCGGCCATGGTGAATCCTCCCGACGGATGGTGCCCAAGGTGGATGGTGCCTAAAGAATCAGGGTAGGGCAGCCAAATTAACGGCACGTGACGCCCCGGTGACCAGTGGCGAACAAAGCAGGAAGGCCGGCCTCGCGGGCGTCCGCTTCCGGGTGTCATGAGCGTCACTGCCGCGACTGCTCCGGTCCCCAGCATTTACACGGCGTCATGCTGTACGGTTCAATCCCGGAGATCCGGAGATACAGAGATACGTAGATCCGGAGAGACTCCGAATCACACGCCCAGCAACTGAAATGAGTATCACCAGGTGGCAACCGATTATGACGAAGTACGCTCCGACGTCGCGGAATCCCGCAACGCTTCCCTGGAGGCGCTCCGTTCGGCGAATGCGCCTGACGCGCGAAGCGTTGTCCGCGAACTAGACGAGGCCGATACCTCCGAAGGCGTGGAACTGCCGGGGGCAGACCTGTCCGGCGAGGAACTGACCGTCACGGTCATCCCGCAAAAAGAAGACGAATTCACGTGCTATTCCTGTTTCCTGGTGCGGCACCGGTCCCAGTTGGCCAAGGAGAAGGCCGGCCACGCCTACTGCGCAGACTGCCTCAGCTAGAGCCCCCGGCAGGACCGGCTCAGCCGGTCCGGAAACGTACAGCCCGGCAGGTGTGGTTCCGGCACCGGACGCTACCCGCCGGGCCGCCCGTCGAATACACTTCTGTCACATGCTTCACAATAGTGTCGGGAGGCGGCAGGACATGACCAGCCGGGGCACGTTCGGCTACGCTCCTGTTTGACGATGCGGCGACGGCCGGCACACGGCCGGAGGCTGATCATGCGTAAATCCACCAGCAGCTTGGCTGACCCTGCTGCTGCGCCGCCGTCGGCCGCCGACGCCAACGACGCCAATGGACCCGAACGATCCGGCGGGCCGGCCATGCCGGCTGAAGGGCCGGCGGCCACCCGTACCCCCGGCACCGGCAAACCCGCCCGCGCAGGGAGCCTGCAGCGCGAATGGTCCAGGGCCTTCATCCTGGTGCTCCTTGCCCTGCTCGCCGGGGCCGCGGTAACCCTGGTCGGCGTCCGTTTTGTCACGGACCAAATCCAGCACGCCGCCGCACAGCACCGCGTCGAGTCGGAGGCCATCGCCGAGCTCCGGACCGGCATCGAGACCCACGAACAAGCCGGACTCCAGCTGTTGTCCGCACCCGCAGATCCGGCCGCCTTTTTGCTGCAACAAAAGGACATCTCCGCCCAGTTCGATGCCACCGCCCGGATCCTGCCGGAGGCGTACGGCATGCGGGCCACAGTCCGCGAGGCCCGGGCCGCGTGGCAGGAGGCACTGTCCGCACACAATCTCTGGGGAAGCCAGGTGGCCACTCTCCACGGCAACCGAGTGGCGGAGGCCCCGGCGTTCGCCGCGTCCAGCGCCAAGGCCCGCGCCCTGCTCGCCGACGTCCGTCGCGCTTCGCTCGACGCGCTGGACGACGGCGTCGCCCGTGCGGCCGGACTCCAGCAGATGGTATCGACCGTCCGCACGGCCCTCTTTGCGCTGGCCGCGGGCGGGGTGTTCTTTTTCCGCCGGCGGATGACCAAGTACCTGATGCGCCCCGTAGAGGGTCTGTACCGCGGGGTCGTGAAGCTGCAGTCCGGTGATTACAGCCACCGGATCAGCGTTGTCCGCAATGACGAACTTGGCCAGCTGGCCGAGGCCTTCAATTCCATGGCCGCCACCGTGCACGACAACCACCTGGAACTGACCTTCCGTGCCACCCACGACCCGCTCACGGGACTGGCCAACCGGGCAGTCCTCACCGAACGCCTCACCGCCGCGTTCGACCCCGGGGCAAAGAACCCGGAAGCAGCTGGCACCGAGGTCTGCGACGGGCATGAAGGCCTGCTGGTCATCGACGTCGACGACTTCAAAGACGTCAACGACTCGCTGGGCCATGAGGGCGGCGACGCGTTGCTCATTCAGCTGGCCCAACGGCTGCGGGGCTGCGTGCGCGGGCATGACCTCGTCGCCCGGCTGGGCGGCGACGAATTCGCGATCGTCGTGACGGATGAGGGCGGCACGGCGACGGACGACGTCGCACGGCGCATCCAGGACACGCTGCGGGACCCTTTCTGCATCGATGACGTCCGGCTGAAGGTAACCGTCAGCATGGGCGCCGCCCAGCGCAGCGCCGGCACTGCAGATCCGGCCGAGCTGATGCGGCAGGCGGACTTCGCCATGTACATGGCCAAGCATGGCGGGAAAGGCCGCTACCAGCTCTTCGATGCCCGGGGATATGACGAAATGACCTACCGGGCCGCTCTCCGGGCGGACCTCGCCACAGCCGTGCAGGCCGGGCAGCTGCGCCTCGACTACCAGCCCGTGGTGAATCTCGGCACCGGTGAGATCGCCGGGGTGGAGGCCCTGGTCCGCTGGGAGCACCCGACCCTGGGCCGGCTGGGACCGGCCGACTTCATCTCCTTGGCCGAGGAAACCGGCGAGATAGGCCCCATCGGCTGCTGGGTACTGGACACCGCAAGCCGTCACGTCGCCGGCTGGCGCCGGTCCCCCGGCACTGCCGAAGACTTCTGGGTCTCGGTCAATCTTTCCACTCTTCAGCTATCGAGTGACCGGAACCTGGCAGCCCTGGAGCGCATCCTGGCCCACCCCGCCTCGCAGGCCGACAAGGTGATCCTCGAGGTCACCGAATCGGCCCTGGCCACGAGCGCCGACGGCGGGGTCGCTGCCCTGAACCGGCTGAAGAGCTTCGGCGTCCGCATCGCAATCGACGACTTCGGGACCGGCTTCTCCTCGCTCAGCACGCTCGCTGCGCTGCCCGCGGACATTCTCAAGATCGACCGTGCCTTCCTGTCCGGGCTGCCTGGGGACGCCCCGGCCGCGGCGATGCTCGAGGGCATTCTGGAAGTGGCCCGGAAACTGGACCTGGCCGTCATCGCCGAGGGCATCGAGCACACCGGGCAGCTGGATCTCCTGCGCTCGCTCGGCTGCGACATGGGCCAGGGCTTCCTCCTGGCCAGTCCCAGCCCGTCCCCCGTTCTCGAGGCGCTGCTGGCCTCCGGGGCCCGCCTGCAGCCGCCAGCCGGCATGGACGCGACGGCGGCCGGCGCCTGAGCCAGCCGAAGGACCGGACAGGCGGTCGGCGTTGTGCTCAAACGGCGGGGAAGTCCAACGAGGGCTCGTCCGCGGTGGCGAGTGTCAGCACGGCCTCTTCCACGGTTTCGTGGTCCTCAAGTTCGCGTTCAACGCGGCGTAGGGCCACGGCGACGTCGTGTTCCCGGAGATCTCCCTGTATGTCCACGGCCGCCACGACGTAGAGCTTGCGCGGGCCGACGTATTCGAGATGCAGGTACGTGATGCGTTCGATCTCTGGGTGTTCGAGGAGGCGGCGGGCCATGCTGCCCTCGATATCGCCGGTCACGGCTTGTCCCACCAGGAAGCGCCGGTTCCGCTCGATCAGTACGACGGCAACCACGGCCAGGAGGATGCCCACCAGAATGGACCCCACGGCGTCCGGCACGGAGGACCCCGTGACCTGGTGCAGGAATATCCCGGCGAAGGCGATGAGCAGGCCAACGAGCGCGGCCCCGTCCTCGGCGAAGACGGCGCGCAGCGTGGGGTCGGAGCCCTTGAGGACCTGCTCGAGGGTGTTCCGGTCAAGCTCTCGCGCCGCCTTCCGGTTTTGCCGGAACGCCTGGATGAAGGACACGCCTTCAAGGACGAACGCGATGGTCAGCACCAGGTAGGCGATCCCATAGTCACCTGGCGGTTCCGGGGTGATCAGCTGCTGGATGCCGTGCATCACCGACACCACCGCGCCGGCCGTAAACAGGCCAAAGGCGGCGATCATTGACCATACGTAGGCCTCGCGCCCGTAACCCATGGGGTGGGCTTTGTCGCGTTTCCGCGCGGCTTTCCGTTCGGCGATGAGCAGGAAGACCTGGTTGCCGGTATCGGCCCAGGAGTGGGCCGCCTCGGCAGTCATGGACGCCGAGCCAGAGATGAGTGCGGCCACTGTTTTGGCTGCCGCGACGAGGACGTTCGCTGCAAAGGCAATCAGCACTGTGAGCGATGCTGACCAGGACTTCTTACGCTTCACGCAATTTTCCCTCCCTCGGCTGCAGGATGCATGCCAGTGACTACGCTATCTCCCCGGGCTCTCCCGGACCGGCGTTCGACGCCGACTGGTTCCATTCGTGCCGGTCAGGCGCACAATATAGCTAGTACGTTCATCCGCTCGTTTCCTCAAGCCGCTCGGGGTGGTGCGCAATGAATGCTCGTCGGAAGCTGTCGTCGCTATTGGTGCTCCTGATCTTGCTGGGCACCGGCGGGTGCGCCGTCGGCAGCGGATCGCCGGCGTCGACGTCGGCGCCTCCACCCGGCCCTGCCTACGGGGCCGGCCCGACTGCGGGCACCGCCGCCGCCACCATCACCATCAAGGACTTCGCTTACGGCGACCCGCTCACCGTGGCCCCCGGCGCGGCGGTCACCGTCACCAACATGGATGCCGCGGCCCACACGGTCACGGCTGACGAAGGCTCAGCGTTCGATGCCCAGGTCAAGGGCGGGGGCACTGCCACTTTCACTGCGCCGACGAAGCCCGGATCCTACGCGTATCACTGCACCTACCATCCGGGCATGCACGGGACGCTGGTGGTCAAATGAGCGCCCAGAGCCCCGGACGGACCGTGCGGGTCCATACGGCCGGCATGACACTGCGAATCCTCACGGCCGTTGCCCTGTTCATTGACGCCGCCGTCCACATCCACCTGGCCCCGGGCTACCAGGCGGGGAACTCCGCGGGAATCGGCCAAGGGAACCTGTTCCTGCTGGAATCGGCTGCCGCTGTGCTGGCCGGGTTGTACGTGCTGCTGCGCGGCAGCAGGGCGGCCTTCGCCGTCGCATTCGTCGTCGCGCTGAGCGCCTTCGTGGCCGTGGTGGCATACCGTTATGTGAATATTCCCGCGTTCGGGCCTTTCCCGGCCATGTACGAGCCCATCTGGTTCTTCGAGAAGTCCGTCAGCGCCGTGGCCGAAGGCGCCGGCGCCGTCCTGGCGGCCATCGGTTTCGTCCGGGCCGGACGGCGGACGAACGGGCAGGGCGCCCAGTCCAAGCACTGACCAACCCCGGGCGGCGGACTTGCTAGCATGTGGGCGGGGTGGTTCAGGCTGAAGTCGTTTGCAGAATGCGCGAAACAAGAGGACACGGCGTCTACAGGCACGGGATCAGCAGACGTGCCCGGAAGCCGGCCTGCAGAACCGACGAGGGCACCTGCCGCCCCGGCGCCAGGGCAGACCGGGCCGGGATCGGCAGCCGCC
>NZ_KI914927.1:129983-131371 GCF_000520575.1 Arthrobacter sp. I3 | reverse complement strand
CCGCCAGCCGTGCCGTGGCGGATGCCGGCACCGCCGTCGGCGCCTATCTTGTGGCCTGGGCCTGGTTCGGCGCGGCGGTCTTCACGGATCCTGTTCCCTGGCTCCTGGCCCTGGCGGCGGGGGCCGCGGTGATCATCCGGGCCGCCGGTTCCGTTATGCGGCGGAAACCCCGATTTTCCACCCCCGCGGACCGCGTCACCCTCGGCAGGGCCGGCATCGTGGCCTTTTGTGCCGCCGAAACGGTGGTGGGGTTGATCGCCGGAGCCGGACCAAGCCTTCCGGTGGTGGTCCTGGGCACGGCCGCGTTCCTGCTCGATGCCGTGGACGGACGGGTGGCCAGGTTCACGGGTTGTGCCACGGCCGAGGGTGCGCGCCTGGATTCGGATACGGACGCCGCGCTGGTCCTGGTGCTGTCCTGCGCGGCGGCGGGAAAGTTCGGCCTGTGGCCCCTGGGCATCGGCCTGATGTACTACGCGTTCCTCGCAGCGGCCTGGTTCCGGACGTCCCTGAAGAACCCGCTGCCGTCCAGCACCGTCCGCAGGGTCATCGGAGCCGCCCAGCCGGCGGCCCTGCTGTTCGCCCTGTTGCCGGCGGTGCCTCCGGCGCTGGGAGCCATGGTGCTCGGGCCGGCGCTTGGGCTGCTGGCCTTTTCATTCGGGCGGGACGTGGTCAAACTGGAACGGCTCCGGGCCGGTTCACAGCCGTGCCGTGGCGGATGCCGGCACCGCCGTCGGCGCCTATCTTGTGGCCTGGGCCTGGTTCGGCGCGGCGGTCTTCACGGATCCTGTTCCCTGGCTCCTGGCCCTGGCGGCGGGGGCCGCGGTGATCATCCGGGCCGCCGGTTCCGTTATGCGGCGGAAACCCCGATTTTCCACCCCCGCGGACCGCGTCACCCTCGGCAGGGCCGGCATCGTGGCCTTTTGTGCCGCCGAAACGGTGGTGGGGTTGATCGCCGGAGCCGGACCAAGCCTTCCGGTGGTGGTCCTGGGCACGGCCGCGTTCCTGCTCGATGCCGTGGACGGACGGGTGGCCAGGTTCACGGGTTGTGCCACGGCCGAGGGTGCGCGCCTGGATTCGGATACGGACGCCGCGCTGGTCCTGGTGCTGTCCTGCGCGGCGGCGGGAAAGTTCGGCCTGTGGCCCCTGGGCATCGGCCTGATGTACTACGCGTTCCTCGCAGCGGCCTGGTTCCGGACGTCCCTGAAGAACCCGCTGCCGTCCAGCACCGTCCGCAGGGTCATCGGAGCCGCCCAGCCGGCGGCCCTGCTGTTCGCCCTGTTGCCGGCGGTGCCTCCGGCGCTGGGAGCCATGGTGCTCGGGCCGGCGCTTGGGCTGCTGGCCTTTTCATTCGGGCGGGACGTGGTCAAACTGGAACGGCTCCGGGCGAC
>NZ_KI914927.1:120148-129883 GCF_000520575.1 Arthrobacter sp. I3 | reverse complement strand
GGCCGGTTCACCCGCAGGAACCTAACGCGGTGCGGGTCTCGGCGCCAGGTCCATCGTCGCCGGGCCCTGGATGACGGTGCCGTCGGCGGAAAACCGCGAGCCGTGGCAGGGGCAGTCCCACGTCGAATCGTCCGCGTTGAACGCGACCGTGCAGCCCAGATGCGTGCAGATGGCCGTGACGGCGAGGAGGTCCCCGGCAGCGCCAGCGTAGACGGCGGTCATTTCGCCGTCGATCTCCACGACGGTGCCTTCGCCGGGTCGCAGCCCGGCGACGACCGGTTGATCCGGCAGCCGGTGTGGGGGTGGCTGGTCCGGTTGCTGGCGCACCCCGCCTGCCTGGCCGGCGGAAGGGCGGTTGGTATCGAATACCGCGGCCCAGGGGTTGTGACGGCCCGACAGGGTGTCGGCCAGGATCAGGGCGGCAGCGGTGCCGTTGGTCAGGCCCCATTTTCGCAGGCCGGTGATCACATGAAGGTGCGCCGCCGTCGGTGTCAAAGTCCCGGCGTAGGGCAACCCGTCGACGGGCATGTTGTCCTGCGTGGACCAGCGGAAGCTGGTCTCCCCGGTGCCGAGGCGTTCCCGGGAGAAAGCCGCGAGGCGGCGGTACCGCTCGGCGGCATCGCTGGCCTCGGCGGCACGGTGCCCCTCGCCGCCCGTGAGAACGAACCGGGAGCCCTCAATGTCGATCGCTAGGATGGAGCGCATCGGCTCGTCGACGCTGATGAAGGTCCCGTCCAGGGGCACGGCAGGTGCCAGGCTGGCAACGACGTAGGAACGGTGCAGGTAGCAGCGCTCGGCAAACAGGCCGGCGTCGCCAACGGGGACGTTGGTGGCAATGATCACCTCGCGCGCCCGGACGGTGCCGCTCCCGGTCTTGACGACGGCGGGCACACCGTCGCGGACCGAGGTGGCGCGCGAGTCCTCCAGTACGTGGCTTCCGCTCCCGTCCACGGCGCGGGCGAGGCCTTGGAGGTATTTGACCGCGTGGAGTTGTGCCTGGCCGTCGAACCGGACTGCGCCCCGGGTACCGAACGGCAGCGGCACCTCGGAGGTAAAGACGGCTGGCAGGCCGAGCCGTCCGGCCAGGGCCGCCTCGCCGCGGACCCTGGCGAGGGCGTCGTCGGATTCGGCGTAGGTGTAGTTGGACACCCTGCGGAAGTCGCAGTCGATGCCCTCCTCCGCGACGACACGCGCAATGTGCTCGATGGCGGCCTGGTTGGCCTGCCCGTACGTGCCCGCGACGTCCGGTCCGTGCCGGTCCGCGAGTTCGGTGTAGGCCAGCCGGTGCAGGGAGGTGACTTTGCCGGTGGTGTGCCCAGTGACGCCGGTGCCAATGCGGGCTGCCTCCAGGACCGCGACGGTGCTGCCGGCGCGTTTGAGGGCCAGCGCCGCCGTCAGGCCGGCGATCCCTCCCCCGACGACGGCGACGTCGACCTCAAGATCCGTGTCCAGGGAGGGATAGCGGGTGGTAGCGGTTGTGGCGAGCCAGAGCGAAACCTGCCGTCCTTCGAGCCGTTCACCCACGGCGGCGCCTTCTGCTGAACATCCGGAATCAGAGGCCCTCAGTGGCTTCCAGCCGCCCCGAGCGAACCGCATCGGCGAAGGCCTCGTAGTCCTTTTCGTTCTGGTCCGCGTACCGCTCGGAGAAGTCGGTGATGGAGCGTTCGAACTTGTCACTCTTACCGAGGTAGGACGCGATCGCGATGGGGTCGCCGGACCGGGCGTGGGCCCGCGCCAGCGTCCAGCCGCAGGCGTCGGCATAGAAGGTCATGCCGAGCGGCTTCATCCCTTCCACAATGGCTGAGCCCTTCATGTCACGCAGTTGGCGCCAATACAGGTACCGGTTGTCCTGTACCCCCTTGGTCCATCCCAGGAAGATGTCACTCGCGGCCTGCATCATCCGCTGGCCCTGCACCACACGCTCGCCCGGCTGCTTGAACTTGCTCTTCGGTAAGTGGTCCTCGAGCACCGACCTCGTCGCCTCCTTGACCTGAAGAAACAGCGGATCCTGCTCATCCCGGCCCTGGAGCAAGGCGATGAACGCCCGCGTGCCGACACTGCCGACGCCCACGACCTTGCGGGCGACATCGATGACTTCGAAGCGCTCCAGCAAGATTCGTCGGTCATCCGGCAGCGTGGCCCGGTAGGAACGGAGCTGCTCACGAACCGCTTTCTGAATCCCTTCCGCAGACATGCCGAACGATTCACCCAGCTCCCGTGAGGGAATGACGATCGGCGGCTGGCTGACGATCCGGTACTCCCCGTCCACCCGCTCGGCGAGCTTGGAGAGTGCCTGCAGGCTGTCGCGGGTGTGGGCCTTGGCGACGTTCTGTTTCGCCGTCTTTTCCATGCCGTGGGCTGCCTTCTTGAGGGCCTTGCCCTTTTGGGTTGCCACGGCCAGCTCAATGGTTTCCATCAGCTGTTCCTCGGACAGACGGGCGTACCAGATGTCCAGGGTGCCCATCTGTGCGAACTCTGCCATCGCCTCGCGGTAAGCCCGAACGGCGGTGAGTGTCGCGTCGCGCGTTTCTTCCTTGGTGAACGCGTTGTTCCGCGCCGCGATGGTAAAGCTCGCGGCCATGCGTTTGACGTCGTACTCGAATGGGCCGGGTAGAGTTTCGTCAAAATCGTTGAGATCGAACAACAGGGTTCGCTCTGGTGAGGCGAAGACGCCAAAGTTGGATAAATGGGCGTCCCCGCACAGTTGGGACACCAGGCCGGCCCGGGGAGTGTCTTTCAGATCGGTTGACATGATCTTGGCGGCGCCCCGGTAGAACGTGAACGGTGAGACCAGCATCCGGCCGTGCCTCACCGGAACGAGGTCCTGTTCGCGGGTGAGGTTCTGTTCCTCGAGCAGCGCGACCGGATCCGGGCGGTCGGACGCGGGTTTCCACCCAGTGTGGGCGGAGACGGGCGTCTTTTCCCGGCGCCCCTTGCCCTTCGCAGCACGCTCCTCGACACTCGGATGCTTGACTTTTTTGGTCTCGGCCATGATCAGCGACCTCCCTATTAGGTCCGGAACCGCCACCGGCACTGCTTGCCTGGGTCAGTCCCCGCCGAGCGCGCCACTGCGCCTCGGCTCAAGCTACTGCGATTCTGGCCCCGAACCGGCCCATCGTCAACGCGTTGGTGGTGTCTTGCCGAACCCCGCCGCCGCACACCGGAGGCACGTTCGCAGCGCAGCCCCACCGCTGTCCACCGGTTCATCCCGTTCGGGTGATGCCTCCCCTCACTGTGTCGGGTTACGTTGCAAGACGAGTGGGGGTAACCGCGCTCATCGCCAATTCGGCATACGACACCGCAAACCAGATGGAGACATAACCATGGCCGAAGAAGAAGCACCTGTCCTCGCCGTCCTCGCCGACATCACCGCCGTTTCGCTCGAACGCTCCACACTTGAGCCTCGCGAACTGATGCTGGCCCGGATTGCGGCGCTCGCGGCGGTCGACGCCCCGGGCGCCTCCTACCTGTTCAACGCCGGTACCGCCGTTGACGTCGGCATCACCTTGGAGGATGTCCGCGGCGTCCTGATCGCCGTTGCGCCCATCGTCGGCACTCCCCGGATCGTGGCGGCGACCACCAATCTCGTCCAGGCGCTGGGCTTTGCCCTCGAAATGGCGGAGGAAGAACTCGAAGCAGGGACCCGGGACTAGTACCCTTACCTACGAACCGCACGTCACGGCGTCGGCAGTTCCTCGTTGCATCTGCCACGATGCCCTGATTAAAGGCGGCCCATGAACAAGAACCGGCTGGAGGCCTTCAGCGACGGGGTGCTGGCGATCGTCATCACCATCATGGTGCTGGAGCTTCACGTCCCCGCCGAACCGACCTGGCCGGCCCTGCTTCACGAGCTTCCAACCCTGCTCAGCTACCTGCTGAGCTTCATCTATGTCGGGATCTACTGGAACAACCACCACCACATGCTGCATCTGGCCGGGCGGATCAACGGTGGGGTGCTCTGGGCAAACCTGCATCTGCTGTTCTGGCTCTCCCTCATCCCCTTCACCACCCGGTGGATAAATGACACGGGCCTGGCGGAGGTACCCGTCCTCGTCTATGGGCTGGACCTGCTGTTCGCCGCCATTGCCTACTACATCCTGAAAACAACCCTGATCCGCCAGCAGGGACGCGGCGGCGCGCTGGACCGGGCCATGGGGCAGGACTGGAAGGGCAAGGGATCGCCCGCGCTCTACATCGCCGGGATGGGGCTCAGCCTGGTGAACCCGCTCCTGGGGATCGCCGCCTATTCGGTGGTCGCCGCGATCTGGCTCATCCCGGACCGGCGTGTGGAGCGGTTCATCGCGCACACGTGAGTCCAGAGGCGCATCTGTCCAGGGGCGGCTACTGCCGGACGCGTTGAGCCAGCGAGGCGCTCAGGAACCGCAGATGCGCCGGGGCCGGCGTTACCACGTGGGCCGCGTAGCCGGGATGCTTGCCCAGGTACTTCTTGATGTAGGGACACACCGGAACGATCGTAAGGCCCGCGGCGACAGTCTCATCGAGTGCCTGTGCGGCCAGCACCCCGGCCAGCCCGCGGCCGCCATATTCCTCGTTGATCTCCGTGTGGTAGAAAATCCGCTGGCCCGCCCCGACGTCGTCCACGTAAGCGGCCTGGCCGATCACGGTGCCGGCGTCGAGCACTTCGAAACGGCTGCGCTGCGGGTTGTTACTGATGGTGATCGTGGTCAATATGGTCTCCTTGAGCGGGCCGGATTGGCCCGGCAGTCGGGTTTACGGGTGCAGGGCCGGCGGGGCTTGCCAGTATGGGCCTGCCGGAATAGACAGGTCAGCCGCGGGGCCGGATGCGGGCATTCGGCAGGGCCGGGGCCGGGAGAGCTGCGGGGCCGCCGGGCGGGAACGGACCGAACCGCAGGTCGGATGCTCGGCCGCCGGAGCCCGCAGTGCCGGCGTCCTCAGTGCCGGCGTCCGCGCCGATCTCGGACTGCCACTGGGTCCTGTACGCGACGATCTCCTCATGGCTGCGGCCGACGAAGTTCCACCACATCACGATTTTTTCGCCCAGCGGCTCTCCGCCGATCAGGAGAACGCGGGCTCCCTCGCTGCCCGCGACCAGGGTCAGGGACCCGTGGCCGACGGGCAGGTACGCGAGGTTGTCCTTCGGGACCGGCTGCCCGTCCAGGGCAAGGTTGCCCGAGTCCACGAGCAGGCCGTGTTCGAAGGACGCATCTGTTGTGAGCGTCAGCTCCGTCCCCGCTTCGAGCAGGAGCTCGGCACCGAGCAGGGGCGTGTGGGTTGTGACGGGCGAGACGGACCCGGCGAGCGAGCCCAGGAAGACGCGCACGGTCCAGCCGTTTCCGCTGACCGGCTCCGGACGGTAGTGCTCAAAGATGGGCGCCATGTGGCGTGCCGTGTCCGGCAGCGCCACCCACAGCTGCGCGCCGTGCAGGACGGTGGTGTCCGGGGTGGAAAATTCCGAGTGGCTGATGCCGCGGCCGGCGGTCATGAGGTTCACTTCACCGGGCCGCACCGCTGCGTGGAAACCGGCCGAATCCCGGTGTTCGATCTCGCCTGTGAACAGCCAGCTGACGGTTTGAAGCCCGGTGTGCGGGTGGCGCGGGACTTTCATGCCGCCGGAATCGCCGACCTGGTCCGGGCCGTAGTGGTCCAGGAAGCACCACGCCCCAATGAGGCTGCGCTGGCGCTGCGGAAGGGTGCGCCGCACATCCATCGCGCGCGGGCCGCCCAGCGGGACCTGCCGCGGAACCAGGAGTTCGACGCCGGCGAAGGTCCCGTTTGTTTCGCAGAGGATTTCCTGGGGCGCGACTTCGGTATTGCTCATGATGACAGCCTAGCTTCGCGCGGTCCGCGGGTCAGCCTTCGGCACACGGCCTGAACTTCCAGGACCGGGCCTCACATCCAGGCCGAACGGCGCAATGGGGGTTCCGCGCCGCCCGGGCGCTGGACCAGGATCTGGTTCACGCCCGTGATGCCGGCCTCGAAGCCGAGTGCGCTCGCGGCCATGTAGAGCCGCCACACCCGGGCCCTTCCCAGCCCGGCCAAGCGCACGGCCTCGTCCCAGTGCTCCTCCAGGTTCCGCACCCACGCCCTGAGCGTCAGGGCATAGTGGGGCCGCAACGCCTCGACGTCGATGATCTCCAGGTCCGCCGATTCGAGTGCCGCGACCATCTCCGACAGGCTGAGCATCTCGCCGTCCGGGAATACATAGCGGGGAATGAAGGAGTCAGGGTCCGGCGGGGTCGCGCCGGCGTTCCAGGAAATCGCGTGGTTAAGCAGCCGTCCTCCCGGCCGGAGCAGGCCCTGCAGGTGGGAAGAATAGTGCTGGATCTGCTCGCGCCCCACATGCTCTGACATGCCGATGGAGCTGATCGCGTCGAACGGCCCGTCGTCCACGTCGCGGTAGTCCTGCACTCGGATGTCCACCCGGTCCGTGAGTCCGGCGTCCGCCGCCCGCTTGCGGGCCAGGGCCGCCTGTTCGACCGAGAGCGTCACCCCGACGACGTCGGCCCCATAGTGTTGCGCGGCATGCAGCGCCAGGCTGCCCCAGCCGCATCCCACATCCAGCACCCGCATGCCCGGCCGGAGCCCCAACTTGCGGCAGACCAGATCGAGCTTGGCGCTCTGGGCGGCGTCAAGCCCGGTCTCCTCCGACTCCCAGACCGCGCACGAGTAAGCCATGGAAGGGCCCAGGACGAGGGCGTAAAAGTCGTTCCCGACGTCGTAATGGTGGGAAATGGCCGCGGCATCGCGCCCCTTGGAATGCCGCCGGCCGTGCCTGCTCACGCGCGCTTCCTCCGGCGGCGGCGCAGGGTTCGTTCCGAGCGCTCCGAGCCGGACGGCTGTTTTGACCAGCGCGAACAGCTCGCCGGGTGTCGGCGGCCGGAACGGGCCGGGCTCGGCGAACTTTCCCGCCGCACTGATGGCCGCGAAGGCGGCGAAGATGTCGCCGGGTGCCTCGACATCGCCGGCCACGTACGCGCGGCTCAGTCCAAGCTGCCCTGGGGACCACAGCATCCGTCGAAGTGCCCTCCTGGAGCGGAAAACGACGACTGGAGCGTCTTCCGGTCCCGCTTCCGAGCCGTCCCAGGCTTTCAGCCGCAGGGGGATGCCGTCGGTGCCAAGGATGATCGCCAGCGCGTCGGCCAGCAGTGAAGCCGCATTCGTGGATGCCGTCATGTCCAGTGCCTCAATTCCAGTGCTTCGTCTCCGGTGCTGCGGGCTGAGCCGCGCCAGTTCCAAATCTAAGGGCATGACACGCCCGGCAACCAGAGCTTTGGTTCCGATTCCTTTCCCCGTCCCCTCCCCTCCTCCCCGCACACCACTCCTTCCCAAAGCATCAGCGGCGGACGGCTCTGGCGCGTGGGGGTGCTGTTGCCTATGGTGTGTCCTATGTCTGAGTCTTTCTCGTCCCTCGTGGACACGTTCAAGAATGTCGGTGTGTCCCGGGCCTACGGGCCCGCCGTGAACATCGCAGGAGAAGAGATCGTCCCGGTAGCGGTGGTGTCCTTCGGGTTCGGCGGAGGCAGCAGCCCGGAAGACGCCCAGCCCGGCAGCGGCGGAAGTGGAGGCGGGGGCGGCGGCTTCGTCTTGCCCCTGGGCGTCTACGCCAAGGGCTCCTCTGGCCGCATGACGTTCCGGCCCAACACCGTCGTCCTCCTGGTGGCGCTGGCCCCTCTGGTGTGCGCCGTTGGCGTTTCGATCCGCGGCATTCTTCGCACCGTCCGTTCCCACCGCTAGCACCGCGGCCGCAGGGCCAAGGATTCCCCAAGCCCGTCCGGGCATCGTTGGGTCTGGCAGCCTGGGTCTCGGGCAGCCCTGTGGTCGGGCGTCGGACGGACTTGATCGACGATGAACTTATTCAGAACTGCATGTGCAGCAAGCCTGGGCGCGGCGCTCCTGATGACGGGTTGCGGCGCTCCCCCGGCCATACCGGGCCCCACAACCACGGTGACGGCGACGGCCCCGCCGTCGGTGGTGGTCTTCGATCCGCAGACCAGCGGCAAGGTTCTGGCCGAGCGGATCAAGGCCCGCGCCAAACCCACGGACCCTGGCGTCACGATCTCCGAAGTGGAGTGCAAGAACTTCCCGGATATCAAGGTCAACACGCATACCGATTGCCAGATGGTGGTTAACGGGGTCAAACGCGGGTACCGGGCCACGTTCACCGAACGGGACGGCCACTACGAAATAAAGGCCCAGGAACTCACCTGGTAGGAGTCCCGGCGTAGGACATGGCGGGTTCCCGGTCGTCGTCGGCGTCCACCCAGGCCGCGAAGTCCTTCAGCGACATGAAGCAGTAGTAGTCGCAATAGCGCAGGTTCTTCTTCTCCGACTTGCTCATGCCGGTAATTCGATGCGGGCGCGGTCACGGATGGGCCGGCGGCTGTTGCCTGTCCGCGCGGGCAGCCTCAGCCGCTGTTGCGCGCCCGGCTCGGCTGCACCCGCGGCGGTTCCCCGGGCATCTTCGGAAAGTCCGGTGGGAACGGCATCTCCCCCAGCCCGGCCTCGATATCCCTGTCCCACCATTCGAGGAGGAGATCGATGGTGCCCGCGCCGCCCGAATGCATGCCCTCCCACGGATCGCCGGTGGCTTTGAGCCGTTCCGGCACGGTGACGATCGTGAAGGCCGTCGGATCGGCGGACTCGAGCTCCTCCCAGCGGATTGGGCACGACACGGTGGCATTGGCGAGTGCACGCGGGCTGTAGGCCCCCGCTATCGTACGGTCACGGTTCGCCTGGTTGAAGTCGGCAAAGATGCGGGCCCCGCGTTCTTCCTTCCACCAGGCGGTGGTTACCTGGTCGGGCAGGCGCCGCTCGAGTTCGCGCGCCGCCGCGATAACAGCATGCCTCACATCCAGGAATTCCCGGGTCGGCTCGATCGGTGCAAAGACATGGAGCCCCCGGTTTCCTGAGGTCTTGATGAACGCATCCAGCCCGGCCTCCGCGAGTAAGCGGCGTAGCTCCATCGCGACCGGAACGGCCTCGGCGAACCCGGTACCTGGCTGCGGGTCGAGGTCGATCCGCAACTCGTCCGGATTGTCCGGGTTTCCGGCCCGGGAGGGCCAAGGGTGGAAGACCACCGTATTCATCTGCACCGCCCACACCGCTGCGGCGATTTCGTCAATGACCAACTGGGGATGCGAGCGTCCGCTGGGATAGACGACGTCGACCGAACGGATGAAATCCGGCGCACCCTTGGGCGGGTTCTTGGAGAAGAACTGCTCGCCGTCCACCGTGTCCTTGAACCGCTGGAGGGTCACCGGCCGGTCCCCGTTCGCCGTCAGGAAGGCATCCCCGACGGCCACCATGTACCGGGCCAGGTCCAGCTTGGTCAGTCCCAGGCCGGGCCAGACGACCCTCGCCGGGCTCGACACCCGCAACTCCCGGTCGCCGTGCGGACCGCTGACGGTGAGATGGACTTCTTCCTTGGCCATGGGGACAACCTACCCCGGCGGCGGGGACAGTTGAAGAGCGGAACATCCTCCACCGGGCATGATGGACACATGACAACGCCCGAGCTCCCGATCACCCTTGAAGTCGGCGACGCCGCAGTGTCGGGCGTCTTTGCCGGCCCCGAGGACTCCTTCGCAACCCTGGTTGTTGCCCACGGCGCCGGGGCGGGAATGGACCATCCGTTCCTTGTGGGCTTCACCCGCGCCCTGAACGAACTCGGCGTCGCCACCCTGCGCTTCAACTTCCCCTACCGCGAGGCAGGACGAAAATTCCCGGACCGGACGCCGGCTGCCATCGCCACCT
>NZ_KI914927.1:115402-120048 GCF_000520575.1 Arthrobacter sp. I3 | reverse complement strand
CCGCCGCCGCATCCCGTTCCGCGGGCCGGCCGTTGTGGGCCGCCGGGAAATCGTTCGGCGGGCGCATGGCCTCAATGGCCGTGGCGGAAGGCATGTCGGCCGCCGGGCTGGTCTATCTGGGCTACCCGTTGCACCCGCCGGGGAAACCGGAAAAGCTCCGCGACGAGCACCTCTACGGGCTGACGCTGCCGATGCTCTTCCTGCAGGGCACGCGGGACACGTTCGCCACCCCGGAACTGCTGGAGGCCGTGGCGGCCAAAATCGGGCCGTCAGCGACCGTGGAGTGGCGCGAGGGCGGGGACCACTCCTTTGCCGTTGCCGGCGCGAAGCGCAGTGCCGACGAGGCGGGGGCGTCACTGGCGGCGACGGTCGCCGAATTCCTGAAGACACACGGCGATAATCCGGCGGCCGCGCTCCCCTGACCGGTCTCGCGTCACGGCCCGGCCTAACCGACGTCGCCGAACCGGCCCGCCCCGTGCTGCACGCGCGCCTCGATGGCGTCGGCGGCAGCCACGGCCCCTCCCGCGCTGCGGACAACATCGAGCATCGCGGCCAGGTTGCGCCGGACCTGCGCGTCCGTATGGACCGCGGTGACCGCGGCCCGGAGCGCTTCGGACCCGACGTCCTCCGGCGCAAGGCGCAGGCCAAGACCCAGTTCTTCCAGCCGGCGGGCGGTGGCCGCCTGTTCCGGCTGCTGGGGCACGGCCACCATTGGGACGGCGTAATACAGCGCTTCCATGGTCGAATTCATGCCGGCGTGGGTGATGAAGACGGCGGTCCGGCGCAGTACCTGCAACTGCGGGAAGACCGGCCGGACCCGGATGTTCGGCGCAATTGTTCCGAGATCGGCCATGCTGGTCTGGTCCCCGACGGCCATCGCGACGTCCCAATCGCTTCCGCCGAAGGCATCAAGGCACATCCGGAAGAAGTCCGGCCGGCGGTTCAGCGGGGTGGTGCCCAGCGAAATGAACAACAGCGGTCCCGTTCCCTCACGCTCCCATTCGCCGTCGGTGTCCCGGCCGCCGACGCTGGGACCCACAAACCGGAACCGGTCATCGAAGGTCGCCCCCATGGGCTGGAATTCGCGGGGTAGGAACACGATGTTGAACGGCGCAGGCGGACCATCGAACATCCGCGGTGTCCGCACGCCCTGCCCGGCCGCGAATTCCGCCAGCAATCGGCCCATGGCCAGCGCAACCTTGGCCATCTCATCGGCGCCGTCCGGTGACGGGGCAGGCATCAACGATCTCAGCGAGAAGTGCTCGTTGGTGGCATAGGTGGGCATGAGGGCAATGGCCGGGGCGCCGATCTTTTCTGCCGCCATGCTGCCGCTGAGCGTCATCGCGTCAAAGCAGATGGCGTCCGGCGGGTCCTGGCGGAGTTGATCGACCAGCGCCGGAAAGCTGGTTCTGAGGTCCTCGAACACGCGGTGCATGATCGGCAGCATCAGGTGCGCCTGTGCCCTCTGCCCGGGCCCCAGGGAAGGCATCGATGCCATCCAGTTCCCGCCGGACGCGTGAAAGTCCGCGCCGGCCTTGCGGATCAGCGGTCCGAAGTCGGCGGACGTGAAGTATGTGACCCTGTGCCCACGGACCACGAGCTCCGCCACCAGCGGCAGGGTCGGGTTCACGTGTCCGTAGGCGGGAATGGAGACGAACGCAAGGTGCATGGCCATCACTCTTCATCGCGTGGCTGATCTTTATTTGACGGGCAGGTTTGACCGGGCAGGTTTGCCCGGCACGTTTGACCGGCCTGTTTGCCCGTCGTCCCGCGGGTCCGGAGGCCCACCGGCGTCGTGCTCCTTCATCATGCCCCTGTTGACCGCGCGGCGCGAGTGGTCAGTTGGCAGCGCCGGGCTGCTGGTCAGGCGTTAGTTCCGCGGCTTGGTCCGGGCTGTCGCGGGCGCGGTCCACGGGTCTTCAGGCCACGGATGCCGCGGATAGCGGCCGCGCATTTCGGCCCGGACCTGGGCGTAGGGCCCGGACCAGAAGGAAGCGAGATCGTCCGTCACGGCCAGGGGCCGGCGGGCCGGCGAGAGCAGGTGGAACAGCACCGGCACGCGCCCGTCGGCCAGCCGCGGCGTCTCCGCCCAGCCAAAACACTCCTGCAGCTTGACGGCCACTACGGGCCGGCCGGTGGCGTCTGCCGCGTCCGGGTAGTCGATCCGGATCCGGGATCCGCTGGGGACCGCCAGCGACTCGGGTGCCAGTTCGCCCAGCCGGGCCGCCTCGGGCCACGGCAGCAGCCGGCTCAGCGGGCCGGCGAGGTCGATCCCGCCCGTCGATGCTCCGCCGGCCAACGCCGCGAGCTCCGGGGCCAGCCAGTCCTGAAGCCGGGCCAGCAACGCGGGCTCGGAAACGTCGGGCCATGCCCCGCCCAGCTCCCGGTGCAGCAGGGCAAGACGGCGGCGCAAGCCGTCCGCCGCGTTCGACCATCCGATGGTGGCCAGCCCCTCGCTGGCCAGTGCGCGGGCCACAGCTGCGCGGCCCTCCTCCGCAGGAGGCCGTACCGGGGTGGACGAGAGCACGATCGCGCCCAGGCGGCGCTCCCGCCGGGCCGAGACCCGGCCCTGGCTAAACCGCGCCTGCAGCGTGTCGCTCAGGAGGTTGCCGGCGGCGGCCTCTGCGGTGTCCGCCGTCAGCGGCGCCGCAGAGCGGATGACGGCACCGGTACCCGCGGCATCGCGCCCTTGTGCGCGGGACACTTCGGCCACTCCCAGCCATTCGTGCCCGGACAGGGCGCTGCCGGCCGGCAACCCGGCCCGGGTTCCGGAAGTCAGCAGGTATTGTGCCGGCCCCTGTCCCGGAACGCGGCGCGCCACCCGGTCCGGAAAGGCCAGGGCGACGACAAACCCGACGGCCTCCGCGGCACCAACGGCCCCAGCAGACGCAACCGGCGCGGCGCGGGATGGCTTCTGGTGCCCGCCACCGGTGGATTCCTGCCGGGCGATTGACTCCATCCGCCGGACGTCCTCCGACCAGCGCCGGGATCCGGGATCGCGGCCCGTCCGCAGCGCGGCAAGCAGTCTGGTGAGGTCTGCGCCCGGTGCGCGCTGGTCCCCCGACACCAGGGCGACGGCCTCGGCCGCCGTGCGGTAGCCCACCGTCGCGGCGCCGTCCAGCAGGGCGCGGGCAAGCCGGGGGTCAGTCGGGACCCGGGCCAGGGTCTTGCCTACCTCGGTTGCGTGACCGTCCGCGGTGACGGCGCCGAGTTCCCGCAGCACTTCGACGGCCTCGTCCATCGCGGCCCGGGGCGGCGTGTCCGGCAGTGCCAGTCCCCGGCCGCCGGGGGCTCCCCAGCAGGCCAGGACCAGGGCGGCGCCGGTCAGGTCAGCTGCCGCGATCTCCGGCGTCGGGTGCGCCGGCGCGGCGCCAAAGGCCCTCTGGTCATAGCAACGGATCACCGTGCCCGGGCCCTGGCGTGCGGCACGGCCGGCGCGCTGGTCCGCGGACGCCCGGGAGCAGGACACCGTCACGAGGCCGGACATTCCGCGGCCGGCGTCGCGCCGCGGCTCGCGGGACAGCCCGGAATCGATGACCAGCCGGACGCCCGGAACAGTGAGGGAGGACTCGGCGAGTGCGGTGGAAACGATGATCCGGGCAGCCCCGCCGGGCTCACGCCCAGAGACGGCGCGGTCCTGCTCCGCCGCCGGGGCCTGGCCGTGGAGTTCCAGAACCTCGGCGCGGCTCCGGCCACGGAGCCGCGCGGCCACGTAGGAAACCTCCCAGGCGCCGGGAACGAACACGAGGGCGTCCAGGTCCCGTCCGCCCGCCAGCGCGGCCGCGTGGCCGGCCGCTGCCGTGTCGGCCACATGGTCCAGGAAGGCCCGGGCCACGCCCCGCTCGTCCAGCCGCGGCGCCGACGCGGGGGCCCATTCCACGTCCAGCGGAAACAGCACGGACGGACAGTCGATGACCGGTGCCGGGCCGCCGCCGTCGTCGTTTCCGTCCGCCGCCCCACCGATCAGCGTGTCTCCAATCAAGGCGGCGAAGCGGGGGGCATCGAGGGTGGCCGACATGGCGATCAGGGCGAGGTCGCCGCGCAACTGGCGGACTTCGGCGAGCATGCCAACGAGGAGGTCGGTCTCCAGCCCGCGTTCGTGGACCTCATCGAGGATCACGGCGTCCGTGCCCTCGAGCCCCGGGTCCGCGAGGAGGCGGCGCAGCAGGATGCCGGGGGTAACGAACTCGATCACGGTACCGGGGCCGGTCTGGCGTTCCCCGCGGACCGTGTAGCCCACGCGGTCGCCGAGCCGGGTGCCGTCCAGGGCGGCCAGGCGCCGGGCGGCCGCACGGGCAGCGACGCGGCGCGGCTGGGTGAGTCTCCAATCAAGGCGGCGAAGCGGGGGGCATCGAGGGTGGCCGACATGGCGATCAGGGCGAGGTCGCCGCGCAACTGGCGGACTTCGGCGAGCATGCCAACGAGGAGGTCGGTCTCCAGCCCGCGTTCGTGGACCTCATCGAGGATCACGGCGTCCGTGCCCTCGAGCCCCGGGTCCGCGAGGAGGCGGCGCAGCAGGATGCCGGGGGTAACGAACTCGATCACGGTACCGGGGCCGGTCTGGCGTTCCCCGCGGACCGTGTAGCCCACGCGGTCGCCGAGCCGGGTGCCGTCCAGGGCGGCCAGGCGCCGGGCGGCCGCACGGG
>NZ_KI914927.1:110553-115302 GCF_000520575.1 Arthrobacter sp. I3 | reverse complement strand
TCCCGCCGGCGGCGATGTTTGCGAGCAGCGGCGGCACCAGCGTCGTTTTGCCTGTGCCGGGAGGCGCCTGCACCACCGCGGACGCCCCCGCACCACCGGCGTGCAATGCCGCCGCGAGGGCTCCCAGCGATTCCGCAAAAGCCAGGCCAGCTCCGATGGCGCCGAGATCGAAGAGCCCCTTCGCGCAGGCTGGGTCCAGGGGTGTGTTCGCGGAAGTCACGCCTCCATTGTCCCTGCAATGGAGTCCTGGCCATCCATCCGGCGCCGCGCCGCTGATCCACCCGCCGGCGCCCTGCCGGCGCGGGCACGGGTGCGGCCGCGTTCGTGCACGCGGGTGTGCCGGCGCTACGGGTGCGCGGCCAGGAGCGTCTTGCCGCTCGCGACGGCACGGATTTCAATGCTGCGGATATCGGCTCTCGGGACAACTGTGGTGGCCGTCGGTGTCGCCACTGTCCCCGGCGTTGCTGTCCAGGTGGCCACCTGGGTCGTGGCGCCGCGGGAGTCGACAACCACCAATCCGTACTCCTCCGGCGCGCGGAGACCGCCCGGCAGAGCATAGTCGGCCGGGGACGGCGTGTACGTGCACTGCCAGTCGATTCCCGCCGGCGGCGATGTTTGCGAGCAGCGGCGGCACCAGCGTCGTTTTGCCTGTGCCGGGAGGCGCCTGCACCACCGCGGACGCCCCCGCACCACCGGCGTGCAATGCCGCCGCGAGGGCTCCCAGCGATTCCGCAAAAGCCAGGCCAGCTCCGATGGCGCCGAGATCGAAGAGCCCCTTCGCGCAGGCTGGGTCCAGGGGTGTGTTCGCGGAAGTCACGCCTCCATTGTCCCTGCAATGGAGTCCTGGCCATCCATCCGGCGCCGCGCCGCTGATCCACCCGCCGGCGCCCTGCCGGCGCGGGCACGGGTGCGGCCGCGTTCGTGCACGCGGGTGTGCCGGCGCTACGGGTGCGCGGCCAGGAGCGTCTTGCCGCTCGCGACGGCACGGATTTCAATGCTGCGGATATCGGCTCTCGGGACAACTGTGGTGGCCGTCGGTGTCGCCACTGTCCCCGGCGTTGCTGTCCAGGTGGCCACCTGGGTCGTGGCGCCGCGGGAGTCGACAACCACCAATCCGTACTCCTCCGGCGCGCGGAGACCGCCCGGCAGAGCATAGTCGGCCGGGGACGGCGTGTACGTGCACTGCCAGTCGATCTGCGTTCCCCACGGCTGCGTGGTCAGGGATCCGGTGGCCACCATGGCACTGTCGGCGACCGGGGTGAAGTTCAGGGCCGTCGCGGATGCGGCCTGGATCTGGGCAGCCGGGGGCGGGGAGGCCGTGACCTCAACGTAAACCGCGCCCGCGGCGGCAGCGGCGCCCAGCATGATCCCGGCGACAGCCAGGCGGGTGCGCCGGCGGCCGCGCTGGACCTTGCGCGCCAGTCCGGGCTGCAACGTCGGTGTCCGCCGTTCGCCGTCAGTCCGCCCGAGGGACTGGGCTTCCTCGGGTGAGAGTGCTGCCAGCAGCGACGGCAGTCCGGCAAGTTCGGCGACGGCGGCCCTGCAGCTAGCGCAGCCGGACAGGTGCTCCTCGAACTCGTGCCGCTCAGAGGAGACGAGGGATCCCAGCACGTACGCGGCATCCCAGCGCCGGTACTCATCGGTTCCGTTCCGGTTCATGGCGTCACGCCTCCCTCCTGAAGGGCCAGCCTCATCGCCCTCAGCGCGTAGTGCAGTCGCGACTTCACTGTTCCCTCGGCCAGTTGAAGATTTTGCGCGATCTCGGCGGTCGTCTCCCGCAAATAGTACGAATGAATGACGACGGCCCGGTGCTCGGCGGACAGCCCGGCGAGCGCATCCGAGACAAGCCACCCGTCCAGGATCCTGTCGACCCGGTCCGCCTCCGGAATCTCTGGCAGCTGGTCGGTTGCCGTTTCGTGCCGGCGGCGGGCGCTGCGCCGGTCATCGATGACGAGATTGCGGGCGACCGTGTAAAGCCAGGCCCGCACCGCCGGCTCCGGGCGCTGCAGAATCGCCGGGTGTTTCCACGCGCGGATCAGCGTCTCCTGCACGACGTCGTCCGCCAGGGCGCTGTCACGCGTCATTCCCATGACGAACCGCCATAGCGCCGGGCCGTAAGCCTCCTGCAGCGATCGCAGTAACTCGGCCTCCTGATCGGACATTTCCGCCTCCTTGGAGGTAGGACGACGCCGGGCGGCAAACAGTTCACTTGCGCCCGGCGCGGTCAATGGCCGCAGCCCGTGTTGAACCTGCAGGCTGCCGGAACCGTTGTAGGGACAGGTCCGGCCGCCCCTGGCCGGCCATCACTAAGGAGAGCACAATGAGGATTCTTCGCCCGGCGACTGCCGCCGCGGCGTTGGGCGCCATCCTGCTGCTGGGGGCCTGCTTCGGCGGGCACACAGCGACGCCGGCACCGGCCCCCTACACAGTCCCGTCAGTTCCTGCGACGGGGAACCCCCCGCCGTCGCCCAAGGACCCCGCCAGCAACGCGGCTCCGCCGTCGACCGTTGCCGCGCCCGTTGCGCCGGCGCCGCCACGGTATGTTGCCCCGCCCGTTGCGCCGGCACCGCCACGGTACATTGCGCCGCCCGCCCCGGCGCCCATGATCCGGCCGCCGGCGCCCGCCCCGCGGCGCGTCGCTCCACCGGCGCCGCGGCCCATGGTTCCGCCGCCCGCCCGGGTGCCTGCCGGAAACGATCATGATGCCGACAACAACGGAGGACCGGACGACGGTGACGGCAACAAGTAGCAGCCACGGGGCGCTTGGGCCGGGCCCCGGCAGGGGGCTCCTGTTCGGGGTGCCGGCGGCGCTAGCGGCCTTGGCCCTCGGCGCGTGTGGCACTCCGGCCGGGAACCAGACGGTGGCGCCTGCCTCCGGCCCCACCCCGTTCGCGTGGTTCCGTCCCGGACCGGCCCCGGCAGGATGGCAGCCGCTGGCGCTTCCGGACACGACAGCCGTGCTGGCCATCCCACCTGATGCCGCTCCCGTGCCGGGCGACCCCGGCAGCGTGTCCGCGACCGTCACCGCCCCCGACGGGGACCTCCAGATCTATCTCAATGCCACGCCGCAACAGGGCGACGAGTCGCTGGCCAATTGGCCCGAATTCCGGCTGGCCCATCTCAGAGGCGAGAACGCCGCATCCGCGAGAGGGCTGCAGTACCGCGCCGGAATGGAGTTCCGGGGAGGCACCGGTTCCTGCGTGGAAGACACCTATGTAACGCGGATCGGTGCCCACAAATACCGTGAAATAGCCTGCCTCGTTGCAGGAACCCGGGGAAGCAGCGTCCTGGTTGTGGCCACGCCGGCCGATTCCTGGGACCGCTTCAGCCCCGTGCTGCAGCAGGCGGTGGACGCGTATGCCCCCGAATAGGGGTACGCCCCCATCCCGATCGAGCAGGGTGGCCTGAACCGATGGAGGAAGCCGGCTGGCCGTGGCCGGTTGGTTTAGTCACAGCGAAGGCGGGAGACTGGAGCAACTCGATCACGAAAGTGGGAACCACATGATCAATCTCAAGCAAGACGCCGAGGGGTTCATCCGCATGAACCGGCACTTCCCGGAAAAGTCGCTCATCAGCATCACGTTCACGGACGGCTCAGAACATGTCTATTCCGGGCACCGCCTCAACGGGATCTACGACGAGGCCCTGGCGGAGTACCGGGCGCAGAACCACCTGGATGCCAAGGGGTTCTCGCGGGCCCCCAAGAAAACGGTCCAGCCAGCGAACAAGATCGAGTTCGTTCCGGTGCACGCCGGAATGGACCCGTAGCGGCGCCCCTGGCCACCCAACGTCCGCCTGGGCCGGTCTGCCGCGGCCGGGTCGCCGTGCGCCCTGTCGGATCAGCCGACGCCTACCGCGCCCGGCCCGTGCGCCGGGCGGCGGAGGGCCCGGGCGCGGATCCGGAGGTCGTTGTCGTGCACCCGCCGGTCGACGCCGGGCACCGGCGTCGGAGTGCTTCTCGGCCGCGGTGCCGCCGGACTTGCCGGCGGCTCCGGGCACAGATCACTGATCAGCCCCATGCCGGCATACTCGCGCACCGCGGTGATGCCGGCAACCGCTGCCGGCTTGTCCGCGAAGCCCTTTGACACGGCCAGTACTGCCCCGTCCGGTGCCCTGAGCCGAAACCTGAAGCAGGCATCAGCGTCAACGAAGAGTTCAAATGTGCCGGCCATGACGATCCTCCCGGTTCGCGGGCTCCCCGTCCGGGCATCATTGCCACGGGGTGAAGGGGAAAGCGTCGCTGCTGCCCGCTGGTTTGGTTTGTCCCTGAGGCTGAATGGATGATGTCAGCCCGTCATTAAAGTCTCGCTGCGGCCGTGGAACGCCCACAAGGCAAGTCACGTAAATCCCAGGTAAATAGAAGCCAACAGCCGTGCGCGGGCAACCGCCGTCTGGGTCCTCCGCGGGCAGGAACACTGCCGCCTCAGCGGTACCCCTACAGGGGCGGCCAATGGTCGCGGCAGTAGTCACCGCGGCTGGCGCCGGGAGATCCTTGCGGGATGACGCGGTCCCAGGAGGGGCCGACGGCCTCGCTCCGCTCTGAAGGCTCGGCTGCCGCGGTGCGGCCTGCGTCGCCGGGAAGCCAGGTCATGACTGAATCGTTGGACAACGTACCCCCCATTGTTCTTGGCTGGAGGCGCACCGGCTCGCATTACGGACCGCCATGCGCCTCACGCAAGACTAGCCGGGAGTACTGACACCAAAACAGGGACTTTGGACCGTATCGGCGAAAGGCCGGCGGGCGCCTAC
>NZ_KI914927.1:108104-110453 GCF_000520575.1 Arthrobacter sp. I3 | reverse complement strand
TGACCGCCCGCCGGCCGCCACCGACGGCTTCCCGGCGCCCAACAGCCCGGAGCGACGGGCAGAAGTGTTTCATCCATTGGAAATGGAGGTCGCCGCGGCGGAGAATCAGGGGCAGTCTTGGGGGCAGCCCGCGCTCCACAGACAGGAAAGAAGGATGCGATGTCCCTCAGCGTTGAGGAAATGAACAAAGAGCTCCCGTTGGCGAATGTGCTGCCGGGCGACGCCGTCCCGTACTACATGGCGTCGGGCGAAGGCGCCCGCTATGAGATCGACGGCCAGCTGGTCACGGTGATCGCCCGGGCGGCAGACACTGGCGGCATTTTTAGCGCCGCCTACATCTCCGGCGGCATGGGGGCCGAATCACCGTTTGTGAGCCACGCGGTGGAACACAAAACGCTGTACGTCTTCGACGGCATCCTGCACGTCTGGCTGCCGGGCGAAAGCCGCATCCTGACTCCCGGGGATTCCGTGGTGATCCCGCCGGGAACCCCGCACGCGTACCGGATGGCAAGCCACTACACCCGGTTCCTGAACTGGATGACACCGGGCGGCGCCGAGGCCTACTACGAACGCGTCGGCACACCCATCGATTCGCACGTCCCGCCTGTCACCCCGGGCCGGAAGCCCAGCCTGCAGGAGTGCGCGGCGGTGGGCGCCGAATTCGGCATCACGTTCCCCGACGTCGAACGGGTGGCACCGTCTTTCCGGCAGGACGCCGGGCTGCCGGCGGCTCAGAGCCCGTACTTCCTCAGTGCGGGCGAGGGCGAGCGGATGGTCAGCTACCAGACCATGTTCACGTACCTGTCCCGGCCGGCGAACACGGGAGCGAACTACTTCGCCGTCCACACCAAGGGCGCTAAGTCCCCCTACATTCCGCTGCACTTCCACGAGCAGCACACGGAAAACTTCCTCTGCACCGAGGGCCGGATGTGGATCTACGCCAACGGCCGCGAAGTGCTGCTCACCAAGGGCGACTTCCTCCACGCCCCGGCCGGGACCATCCACTCCTTCGCCTTCGATTCCCACAACACCCAGATGGTCGGGTTCCTGACGCCTTCGGTCTTCAACGGCTTCTTCGAGTACTTCAACAAGCCCACGGAGGACTACATGTACACCGAGGGCGGCGAGCCCTACATGGACGTGGAGGGCTTCGGCCGGGCCCAGGCCGAGATGGACCTGACCGTGGTGGGTCCCCCGCCGCAGCGCAGGGCTGCGCTGGACATCTAGGCGGATCTGGGCATCTGGCCCGGTTTTCCGGTCCGGCTGCAGGTCCCACACGAATGGCCCGGAACCCCGCGGAGGGTTCGGGCCATTCGCGTCGGTGGACGGCTTGTCAGCGGTTCATGACGCGTGTCCGTGCAGAGCCTGGCGCACCAGCTCGCGCCCGTAGTCGTTGCCGTTCGGGGTGCGCAGCACCGTGTGCATGTGGAACGGGGCCGGTGTGTCATTGCTGAGGAAGACGCCTGTGTGGTGGTCCAGTTCCATGACCAGCACGGGGCTTTGCAATCGGAAGTAGAAGGCGTCCTGCGCCTCCCATCCGCCGATCCAGCAAAACCAGGTTTCGTCCCAGTGGGCCGCGATTTCCCGCAGGCGGACGGTCCGCGGCCCGTCGGGGAGGAACGCGATGAAGTCTGCCACGAGCTGGTCCAGGATCGCGCGTGCCGCGGCGGGCATCGCGCTGACCGGGATTCCCTCGTAGGGAATCACGCGGTTGTCCTGGAAGCAGCCGGCCAGGTGACGTTCGTCCCCGGGGTGCAGCCTGCCCTCCGGCATGGCCGGGTCCTGCATGTCCTCGAAAAGCGTGGCCTCGTCCCGCAGCGGCCCGGGCAGGGCTTGCATGAGGCGCCGCGCCAGTGCGATCCGCTCCTTGAAAACGGCCACGCCCTGGTGCGGGCCGGCGTCGATGACGTCCGGTTCGGCGCCGAGGAATACCGGCGAGACCACCAGCTGGGTCCCGGCCACCAGGACGTTGAGCGCCACGTGGTGGCCGAAGAGTTGCCAGCCCCACGGGGCCGACTCCGACGGGTCACCGTAGAGGGCGAAGTTGTAGCTGAACTCGTTCATCAGCTCCGGCAGCTCCACCAGGTCGCCCAGGAATCCATTGATCCGCATCAGGTTACGGACCAGCCCGTAGCCGGCCGGACTCAGGCTCGCCGCCACGACGGCCAGGATCTGTTCGCGCACGTCCGGGTCCAGCTCGTCCAGGCGCAGGCCCGTGTCATGTTGCAGGAATTCCGGGTTGGCCCAGCCCTGCCATTCGTGCGCGTCCACCCCGTAGCGGAGCTGTTCGGCCTGGGCCGGCGTGAGTCGTGCCAGCAGGTCCCGGGCGGCGGCCGTCATGGCGGCGCG
>NZ_KI914927.1:96133-108004 GCF_000520575.1 Arthrobacter sp. I3 | reverse complement strand
GACCCCGTCGCTGGTCACCCCGGTGAAAGGCTCGGGGTATTGGGCGGCCCAGCCTTGGATCATGGGACCCGCGAAGGGATCGGTCTTTGCCGCCTCGGCATAGCCGCGGGCATCCAGGCCACGGATCTGCGCCACCCGCGGGTGGTCGGGCGGGTAGAGATAGTCACGGAAGGACAGCACGGACACGTGTTCTCCTGTCGGGGTCTTCGGATGGTGTTGCCAGCGGCCAGCCGGCGGCCACGCCAATGGCCGCGGCGGCCCCCACGGGGTCGGTCCCCCGCCAGGCGACGTGCTGGTCCGGGCGGACCAGCACCGCGGCGGCCTGCCAGTGCGTGGTCATCGGGGTTCCGCCCTGGTCGGGTCCGACGTCGACGACGGACAGCGGGATTTTGTGGATCGCGGCGGCGGCCAGGACCGCCGCGTAGGCCTGCCCGGCGGCCGCGCCGCCCAGGCTGTCGCGGTCCACCAGGAGGGTGAAGCCGCTGCCCAGCAGGTCGTAGAGCGACGTTGTCGCGTCGAGCCAGGCGTGTGGCAGCAGCGATCCCGGGCTGGCGGAGGGGACGTAGCTGACGGGGTCCTCGGCGGGGACGGACAGGCCGTCCGGGACCACCAGAGGCGAGGAGCCGTACGTGTAGCCCAGCACCAGTCCCAGCGAGTCGAACTCGCTTTGTTTGACGGCCAGCGCATCCTTGGCGACCCGCCGGGCTGCCTCGCCGTCCGCATCAGCCCGGCCCAGGGCCGGGTCCGCGAAGTGGTAGGCCAGCGACTTGCCGTTGGCGGCGGCGTCGCGGATGGTCCGGGCCGCGACGGGCCGGCGCTCCAGCTCATAGCTGCCGGGCAGGGCCGGGCCGGCCCAGCCCTCCAAGGCGGCGGCGATCTTCCAGGCCAGGTTGGCGGCGTCGCCGATGCACGTGTTGAACCCGTGCCCGCCCCAGGGCGGATTCAGGTGCGCCGCGTCCCCGATCAGGAACACGCCGTCGTGCCCGTAGCCCGGGGCGAGCAGCATGCGCGCCGTCCAGGGGTCGGTGGCGATGACCTCGACGTCGATGTCGGCCCCGACGAGCGAACGGACCAGGCGTCCGGCGTCGGGTGATCCGCTGCCGTCCACGCCCTGGATGATGGCCCACCAGGTGCTGCCGAGGTCCAGCCGCCCCACCATGCCCGAAACCTCGGGTCCCAGGACCCAGTATTGGACGGCCGGGTCCAGGGTGATCGCGGCGGCGAGGGTGTCGGAACGGAACAGGACACTGATGTTGGAGAGCTCGGCGGAGCCCCCGGCGAGGCGGATGTTCAGCCGGCGGCGCACGGTGGAGGACCCGCCGTCGGCCGCGGCGACGAAGTTGCAGTCCACGGCCTTGCGCCGCCCGGTTGCGTCGGACACCGCCACGCGCGAGCCGAAGCGCGGCCGGCCCGGGCCCGGCGTGCCGCCGCCCTGGTTGATGTCCAGGTCTTCCACGCTCAGGCCGGTCAGCAGCGTGATGAGCGGGGATTCGGCGGCGGCCTCCCGGAGCACGGCCTCCATGACGGGCTGCGGGACCTGCTGCCCGCATTCCGGCTGGGGGCCATACCGGCCCGGGACGAGCTGGAAGGCCTGGCGGAACCGGGTGACTTCGTGGCCGGTGAGGGCGGAGCAGAAGATGACGTCCTGGGCGTAGGCGACCGGCAGCGGCGCGGCGTCGCGGAGTTTGTCGGCAAGCCCGAGGCGGCGCAGGTGCGTCATGGTGCGGGCGTTCGTGGTCTTGGCGCGCGGCCGGTCCGGGTCAATGGTGGTCCTCGGCTCGATGACGAGGCTGCGGATGCCGCGGTGCGCGAGGTCCAGGGCCAGGAAGAGCCCGCTGGGTCCTCCGCCCGCGATCAGCACCGGCACCCGCTCCGGGAGGTCGCCGAGGGCCGCGTTGTTGACGGCGGTCATCAGGCCCGGGCCCGCAGTGACGGCCCGCCGACGGGCGTGGTAAGCGTTCCCAGGGTGTCGATTTCCACTTCGACCGTGTCGCCGGGCTGCAGGAGCCACGGCGGGGTCCGGACGTAGCCGACCCCTTCCGGGGTTCCCGTGGCGATGACGTCACCGGGATGCAGGGTCATCGTCTGGCTGATCAGGGCGATGATGGCCGGGACAGAGAAGATCATGTCCCGGGTGTTGCCGTTCTGGACCTCGGTGCCGTTGACCCGGGTCCGGACCTGCAATCCCTCGCGAAGGTCCCCGGCCTCGTCGCGGCTGACCAGCGGGCCGAGGGGGCCGCTGAAGTCGCCGTTCTTGCCCAGGGTCCACTGGGCGGTGAGCTTTTGCGCCCGCCGTGCAGTGAGGTCGTTGAAGGTGGAGTAGCCGAAGACGGCTTCCGCGGCGGTGGCCTCGTCCGCGGATTCGACCCGCCGGCCCACGTAGGCGGCGACTTCGCCTTCCCAGTCCAGTCCGGCCTCGCCGGCGGGCACCGGCGCGGGGACGTTGCCGACCGACAGGGACGCGGTCCACCGGCCGAACAGGGTGGGGTACTCGGGCACGGAGAAGGAACCCTCGGCGGCGTGGGCGCGGTAGTTCAATCCCACGCAGATCACGCGGGCGGTGGGCGGGACCAGTGGGACTTCGGTGACGTCCGCCCGGGTCAGCGACGCGCCGCCGGCCGTCAGGGACAGGGACTTTTCCTGCCAGCCGGCGGCATCCGCCCAGAAATCCTGGACCGGAGCCAGCGGGTAGACCCGGCTGTCGGCCAGGGCCGCAACCCAGGCCGCGCCGTCGTGGGTGATGCCGATGTACTGCATTTGGTGGGGCCTTTCAGGTTCCGCCCGGACGGGCGGGTGAGGGAACTGGTGATCGTGGAAAATTGGCAGGGCAAAGCTGCCCGGGTCAGACCGGGGCCCGCACTGGCTTCGCGGGGAGGGCTCTGTCAGGGGACGTGGGCCTGGCGGAGGAAGAAGCCGACGGTGGCGTCCATGGCCTTCTCCGCGGCGGCCGGGCTGTGATCGGGCAGTACCCACATGTGGTCCGCGTCCTCGATCAGGAGCAGTTCGACGTCGGTTCCGGCGGCTTCCAGCGCCGCCGCTAGGGACGTCGACTGGGCGGGCGGAACGAAGCGGTCGGCGGTCCCGTGGACCAGGAGGAACGGCGGTGCCGAACGGCTGGCGTAGCTGATGGGGCTCGCCGCAGACGCCTTCGCCGGCTCGTCGGCCAGTACAGCACCGACAAGGAGTTCCTCCCTGGATCCGGGATCGTTGGCCCTGGCAACGGCGCCCGGCAGGCTCTGTTCGGCCATCCTGCCCAGGTCCGTGGGCGGGTACCAGGCTGCCACCGCGGCGACGGCATCGCCGGCATTGACGCCGTCGGCATTGGTGGTGAGACCCACCAGGCTGGCGAGATGGCCGCCCGCGGAGTCGCCCCACGCGTAGATCCGCTCCGGGTCCACGTTGTAGTCGGCGGCATGGTTCCGCAGCCAGCGGACGGCGGCTTTCGCGTCGTGCAGCTGGGCCGGGAAATGCGCCTCTTGGCTAAGCCGGTAGTCCGCCGATGCCACCACGAATCCTGCGTCAGTGAACGTTTGGAAGGCGCTGTTGCCGAATCCGTCCAGGACCGGGCCCAGGGAAGACCGCTCCCCCATGCGCCAGCCGCCCCCGTGGAAATGGACCACCGCCGGCCGGGGAGCCGCCCCGCCCTCAGGACCGGGAAGGTAGAGGTCCAGCAACAGCGGGCGGGAACCGTCGTCACCCGCGCGGGCGAATTCGATGCCGCTCAGCACGCGACCTTCCGTCATCGTCGACTCCATCCGTTTTCCTGCGCCGCTTGGCTTGTGCACGGGTTCCGTGATGCCCGGCGTCTCCCCTAAGACTGTCGGATCACCGGACCGGCGCAAACCGCGGATTTCAATCATTGAAAGGGCTTTGCCGAGGCCAGTTCCGCCGCAAGGAATGCCAGCCCCTGCTGCACGATCCCCAGCGCCGCCGAGTGGTTGAGGTACCCGTGCGTCGCCCCCGCTTCCAGCCGGAAGGACACCTGGACGCCGGCCGCGCGGAGCGATTCCCGGAAGAGCTCAGCCGACGGACGCAGGTCATCGTATTCGCAGGCGATGACCGCCACCGGGGGGAGCCCCGAAGGATCGGCACGGCCGGGCAGGGCATACGAGGACGCCATCCCGGCGGGGCCGCCGATGTAGTTCTCCACCATTGCCTGGCAGTCGTCCTCGGTGAAGCGCAGGATCCGCGGCAGGCTGGAAAGCGCCCTGCCGTCGGACACCGCGGCCGGCTTCAGAGGGGGAAGCGCGGCGTGCAGGAACGGGTACGCCAGCAGCAGCTTGGCGGGCAGTGCGAGTCCGGCGTCCTTGAGATACATGGCGGCGCCGACGGCGAGGTTCCCGCCGGCGCTGGCCCCGCCAAGGCACAGGTTTCCCGGGGCCACGCCAAGGCCCTCGGCGTGGGCTGCCGCCCAGATCCACGCCGCGAGCGCATCTTCGTGCGGGACCGGGAAGTGGACGCCGTCGCCGGCCAGCCGGTAGTCGACGGAGAACACCAGGCCGCCGGTCCGGTCAGCTAGTTCCCGGGCGACCTGGTCGGCCTCCCGCATGTCCAGCGTCCCTCCGGCGAACCCGCCGCCATGCAGCCACACCAGGCCGGGCAGGGCGGCCCCGGACGCATTCCCCGCCGCGGAACCCCGGTCACCGTCCAGCCGAAGGATGCCGGGGCCGTAGATCCGGATGGGCACGGGTCCGTTGGGCCCCGGCGCCTCCACCGAGCAGATCGGTACGGCAGGGGCCGTGTAGGGCAGATCCGCGCCGCTGAACGCCGCCAGCCGCTGCATCCCGGCAGGATCGGCGAGGAGATCGGCGAAGGAGCCGGCTTGAGCCACATGGTGCATGAGGCCGGCCAGCTCCACATCCAGGCTCATGGCTGAAACACCGGCTCGCGGGCGCCCTCGGTTGCGGCTTCAGGAACTGCACAGCTGAACGAATGCGTCCCGGAACCGACCTCGACGCCGGTGGTCCCGCCGTCGGGCAGGTACACCGCGGCGGTGCAGCCGGCCGGGACCGACACGGACAGCAAGAACACGTCGCCGTCCAGCTCCCACCGGACCGCAGCCTCGCCGTAAGGGGTCTCGTGCCGGGCAGCGGCCCACGCCAGCCCCCCGCCGGGCCTAGGCCGGATGGCGAGTTTCCGGTACCCGGGTTCAGCTGGTGCCAGGCCGGCCACAGTGCGGTGCATCCAATCGGCCACGGCACCCAGGGCGTAGTGGTTGAAAGAAGTCATTTCGCCCTCATTGATGCTGCCGTCCGGGAGCATGGAGTCCCAGCGTTCCCAAATGGTGGTGGCGCCCATTGTCACGGGGTACAGCCATGACGGGCACTCGGTCTGGAGGAGCAGGCGGTATGCCGCCGTCGTGTGGCCTTCATCGCTGAGCGCGTCGCAGACCAGCGGAGTTCCCACGAACCCGGTGGCGATGCGGTAGCCGTCGGCTTCCACGATGTCGGCCAACCGGGCGGCCGCGGCAGGGTGTTCGGCCGGTTCGAGGAGTCCGAAGCGCAGTGCCACCGCGTAGGCCGTCTGCGTGGATGGCCGGAGCCGGCCTTCGTCATCAAGGTAGCGTTCCCGGAACACCGCCCGGGACCGGGCGGACAGCTCGCGCAACCGTTCCGATTCCGTGTCGTGGCCCAGCAGTCCGGCAGCCTCGCCCGCCACCGACCCCGAGTAAGCCAGGTAGGCCTGTGCCACGAGCTGCCAGGGGGTGCGGGCGTCGCCGGGCGAGTCCGGCGGTGCGGCCGGGTCCAGCCAGTCGCCGAACTGGAAGCCGTGCTCAAAGCGCAGCTCCGGGCCGGCGGCCTGGGCCGCGGCTTCCAGCCAGGCGATCATTCCCGGCAGCTGCCGGCGGAGGTACTCGAGGTCCCCCGTCCGCTGGTACAGCACCCAGGGAACAAGCACGGCTGCATCACCCCACGCGGCCATCACCGGGCGGTCCGGGAATGGCGGCTTTTCGGCCACCACTTCCGGGACCACCAGCGGCGGCGGCCCGTCAGTCCCCTGCTCTGCGGCGAGGTCCTTGAGCCAGGACGTGGTGAAGCCGGGGATCCGGTACAGGAAGGACGCGGTGGCGGCGAAGATCTGGAAGTCGCCGGTCCAGCCGAGGCGCTCGTTGCGCTGCGGGCAGTCCGTGGGCACGTCGACAAAGTTCCCCCGCATCCCCCACACCACGTTCGAGTGGAGCTGGTTCAGCATCGGATCGGAGCATTCGAACGTGCCCGTTCGCCGCAGGTCCGAGTGGATCACGACGGCGGTGAACGCGTCCGGATCCACAACACCTGGCCAGCCGCTCACCTCCACGTAGCGGAACCCGTGGATGGTGAACTCCGGCTCCCAGCTCTCGCCGCCCGAATCGCCTCGCACGATGTAGCGGTCGGTCTGCTTGGCGACGCGCAGCGGCCTGACGCCGAGTTCGCCGTGCTCCAGAACCTCGGCGTGCCGCAGCACCACCTCGGTGCCGGCCGCACCGCTCACATTGAAACGCACGCGGCCCACCAGGTTCTGGCCAAAGTCCAGAATGGTCTTTCCGGACGGCGTTCCCAGCACGGCTTTGACCGGCAACTCGTCGGTGGCCCGGACGGGCGGGCCGTCGGGTGCGACCAGGACTGCAGGATCGAAGCCGTCAACTACGACGGCGGGCTGCAGCAAGTCGGGGCCCGTACCGGTCTCCGCTCCGGTCTCAGCCCAGCCACGGCTCCGGAGCCGCGCATCGAACGTTTCGCCGTCGTACAGGTCTGCCGACAGCACCGGCCCCCGCCCCGCCAGCCACGACGCATCCGAGCCAATCACGCTCACTGCCCCGCCGCCGTCGGTCATTTCCAGCTGGGCGATCACGGCGGTGCGGTTGCCGTACGTGTTGCGCTTCTCCTGGAAGCCCAGATTGCCGCGCCACCAGCCGTCCGCGAACTCAAGGCCGATCACGTTCGTGCCTGGCCGGAGATACTCAGTGACGTCGTAGCTCTGGTAGCGCAGGCGGTGGTGGTAGCTGGTCCAGCCCGGGGTCAGGATGTCCCGGCCCACGCGGCGGCCGTTGATGTGCGCCACGTAGACGCCGTGGGCGCTGGCGTAGAGCCGGGCGGACGCCACGGGCCCGGCCACTTCGAACGTCCGGCTCAGGCGCGCTGCCGGCTCGTTGGCGTCGCTGGCCTCGTCCCAGGCCGGGCGGATCATGGCTGCCTGCCAATCGGACGCGTTCAGTAATCCCGCCTCTACGTAGGCAACGGGGCTCCATTCGGAGGGCGCGTCGCCGCCGTTGCCCCAGACACGGACGCGGACGGCGACGCGCTGGCGGCTCTCCAGCGGCGGTGCGGGCCAGGGCTGCAGGAGCTGCTCCCTGGTCTCGGTGCGGCCGTAGCTTGTCAGGCTGGCCTCATCGGGGCCGAGCTGGAGTTCGTAGGCGGCCTGGACCCACCCGGTCCGGTCGGTGGTGACCTGCCAGGAGAGCCTGGGCCGGTCTTCGCCGATGCCGAAGGACTCCTCGTGGTGTTCGAATCGGACGGCGGAGGGAACGGCGGTCCCCGCGCGGGCGTGGTCCTGGGACGGGAAACGAAGGGTGTTGGGAGTCAACGTCGGCTCGATTCATCAGTTGGAGGAAGCTCTAGGGCTTTCCCCAGCGTCCCGGGAACGGCAATGCGCCCGCTAGCGAAGTTTCATTGACTGGAAACCCTGTGCATGGAGTGGCTTGTTGGGCCTACCCGGCGGCTGCCGACGCCAACCGGGCGTGACGAGTTGTTTAGTCCACGCAGAGGCAGAAGGGGTGGCTGGCCGGGTCGAGGAATACCCGGAAGCTGGTGCCCGGCTGCGAGTCGGCCTTGGTGGCCCCCAGCTCGACGGCGACCTTCTCGCCTTCATCCAGGTCCTGCACCATCAGGTCCAGGTGCATTTGCTGTGGCACTTCCTGGCCAGGCCATTCCGGGGCACGGTAGCCGTCCACCTGCTGGAACGAAATGCAGTTGCTGCCGTCGTCAGGGCGGATTTCGGCCCAGTCACCGTCGACCTTCACCTGCCAGCCCAGCAGGGCGCCGTAAAAACCCGCGAGGGCCGCGGCGTCGGGGCAATCAATGACGAGACCTGGGAAGCGTGCGATAGCCATAGCGGAATGCTACCGCCGGAAATTGAGCTTGTCGCTAAAGCTCGTGGGCGAAATATGCCACCGCTGAGCCGAGGATCCGGTCCAGCTGGCCTTCGGCGCCGAAAAAGCAGTGGTCACCGCCCCGGATGGTGATGAGTTCGTTGCGGACGTTCGCGTCATCGAGCGCGGCGGCGAGCAGTTGGCTTTGGGAGAGCGGAACCAGGCCGTCGCTGCCGCCGTGGACCAGCAGGAACGGCGGCGCGTCCGCGGTGACGTAGCCCAGCGGACTCGCTGCGGCCAGCAGGGCGGCGTCGGCGGTGCCGCCCACCAGCATGGGGCCGGGCTCGAGGGTCATGCCGTCCGGCACCGCCGCGCTCAACGGCCCGGTCATCATGCCCGGGGGAATGTTCATGGCCGGCATGTCCGGCAGCGAGGACACCCCGTAGAAGTCGATGACGGCGCTCACGGCGCTGGAGTGCCCTTGGACTCCGAGGCCACCCTCGAGGTCCTTCCTGGCGCCAGTCAGTCCCAGCAAGGCGGCAAGATGCCCGCCGGCCGACTCGCCCCACGCGCCGATCCGTCCGGCGTCGATCCCCAACATGTCTGCGTGTTCGCGGAGGTACCGGACGGCGGCCTTGAGGTCGTGCAGCTGCGCCGGGAACGGCGCCTCCAGGGCATGGCGGTAGTCCACGGTGGCGCACGCGATGCCGGCTTCGTTCAGCAGGCGGAACACTGAGTCCGGGGCGAAGGTAGGCGGCAGCTCGCGGCGGTCTCCCAGCTGGAACGCGCCGCCGTGGATCCAGACAACCAGCGGCACCGGCGTCCCGGCAGCGTTGCGGGGCAGCCAGATATCCATGGCGAGCCGGCGGAAGCCGATAGCGATCGCGTAGCTGACTTCGCGGTGGACGGCAGAGTTTTCCGACACGACTTCGGCCGCGCCCGGGGGCAGGAACGCCGGGAAGGCCGGGGCCGGCAGCCCGGCCGGTGCCGCCTGACCTGTTTCGACGGGGGTGGTTTCCGCGGCTGTGGCTGCGTCCGGGGTCATGATGCACTCCTTGCAAGTTGGGGCTGGTGGTCATTGCCGCCGGCAGGGGCGGTGAAGGTATGGGTTCCGGGCCCGACGACGGCGTTCGGCCGGCCGGTGAGGCGGACTTCCGCTGTGGTGCCGGGCGGGACGGTCGCAATGAGGGTGATCTCGCCGTCGTCAATTGCCCAGCTGACCTCGATGGGGCCCTGCGGGCCCCGGTGCGACGTGGCCGCGGAGGTGATCCCGGCGCCGGGGCGGGGCTCGATGATGATCCGTTTGTAGGCCGCGTTCCCGGGTGCCTGGCGCAGGCCCGCCGTGTAGCGGTGCAGGAACGAGATCACGGCGCCCTTGCTGTAGTGGTTCAGCGACTGGCGCGTTGTTCCGTCCGCGCCTCTTCCGTCCCAGGCTTCCCACATGGTGGTGGCACCGCGGTCCACCATCACCAGCCAGGAGGGTTCGGAGTCCTGCATGAGCAGTTCATAGGCGAGGTCCGGCTGTCCGTTATCGGCGAGCACAGGCAGCAGGTAGGGGGTGGCCAGGAAGCCGGTGCCCAGGTGCGTGCCGGCGTCGCGAACGAGCGTGACCAACTGCTTGACCACCGCCGGCCGGCCGCCGTCCGGAACCAGGTCAAAGGCCAGCGCGCGCACGCAGTTGGCCTGCGTGCCACCGTCCACTGTTCCGTCGGCCCGCAGGTATTCCCGCTGCCACGCGCGGCGGACGTTACCGGAGAGCTCCCCAAGTTCCCGGGCTTTGTCCCCCTTGCCCAGGACGGCGGCAATCCTGGCCATGATGGCGGAGGAGTGCCGGTAGTAGGCGGTGGCCACGATGCCGTTGTCGGCAGACCGAGAGGCGAATAGGTCCGGCGCCGGGCCACCCGGTTCCATCCATTCCCCGAAATGGAAGCCGGTGTCCCAGAGATACTGCTCATGCGGGGCCGGCATGGCGTGGGCCTCTGCCCTGGCCGGGTGCCGGTTGCCCTCCGCGGCGCTGCGGATGAAGCCGAGCCAGCGTTCCATCGCCTCCCAGTTCTGTTCCAGGATGCCGGTGTCACCGGTGGCGAGATGGATCTCCCAAGGCACCATGACCACCGCATCCCCCCACCCTGAGGACCCATTCGTAAAGGCCATGAATTCGGCACTGGTTACCTCCGGTCCCGGCGAGGGAGAGATGTTGACCACCACTCCGTTGTCCCACTGATCGGTCCTCACGTCCCTGAGCCACTTCGCCGTAAAACCTGCCACGTCGAAGAGGTAGGCGGCGGTGGGTACAAACAGCTGCCAGTCGCCGGTCCAGCCTGCCTTTTCCCGCTGCGGGCAGTCGGTGGGAACTTCACAAGCGTTGCCGCGGAAGCTCCACTCCACAATGTCGTGCAGCCTGTTGAGCCGGTCGTCGCTGCAGTTGAAAGTCCCCAGGCGTTCCAGCTGGGTCTGGACCATGCAGCCCACGATGTCCGTCGGTTCCAGGTCTGCGTCCAGGCCCTGCACGGCGACGTACTGGAAGCCATGGGTGGTGTGGCGCGGCTCGAAGACCTCGCCCGGGGCGCCAGATGCCACCACGGAATCCACCTGTCCGGCGCCGAGGAACTGCCCCGGATTGCGGAAATCGTGGGGACGGAGGTGTTCCTGGGTGACGTCGCCGTCAGCGCCCAGGGCTTCGCCGTACACCATCGTGACAGTCTTCCCTGGGGCGCCAAGCCGGCTCAGGCGGATCCAGCCGTTGATGTTCTGGCCCAGGTCCACGATCTGGTTGCCGTTGGCCAATCGCGTGATGGATACCGGGCTGAGTTCTTCCACGATGCGCGTGGGGGGCGCCACGGGGCCGGTGAGGGTGGTGAAGCTGCCGTCGCGGAGGACTGCGTGCCCGGTTGCCCCGTGGCCGCGGCGGAAATCTACTCGCTGGCCGGCCATGAGATCGGCGCTGACGATCTCCGTCGCGGAAACGTCCCACGAGCCGTCGGTGCCGACGACTGTCCGTTGTCCGCCGGACTCCAGCTCCAGCTGAGCCAGGAAGGCCGTCTGCGGTCCGTACATGTCGGCGTCGCGTGTGTACCCGAACGTGCCGCGGTACCAGCCGTCGGTGAGGACGGCCCGGACGGTGTTGGTACCGGGCCGGAGCATGCGGGCGATATCAAAGGCCTGGACCTGGAGCGTGCTGTGGTAACTCGTCGAGCCCGGTGTGAGCTGTTGGTCCCCCACCCGCACGCCGTTGATGAAGAGCTCGTAGATGCCGTGGGCTGTGGCGTAGGCGCGCGACTTTGCGGGGGCTGCGTCCAGCGTGAAGGTTTTTGACAGAGCATGTCCGGGACGCTCCCCCGGTTCCGGAACCGCCGGTTCGTCGGGGCCGATCCACTGCGCGGTCCAATCCTCCGGGTGCAGCAGGCCCAGTTCCACGGCCATCGGCTCGGACCAGGCGGACAGAACTTCGGTGCCGTCAGAGGCCACGTTCCAGGTCCGGACCGTCCAGTCGAAGCGGTCCCGGGAGCCGAGGGCGGGGCCGCCGTACGGCACGAAGCCGTGCGTGCCGCCGTCCACCCGGCCGGTGTCCCAGCCATTGCTGGCTGCCAGCTGGTAGGCAACCTGCCGGACCGTGCCCTGCGGCGGCGTCCAGCTGAATCCAGGCAGCGTATTGGTGATCCCGAAGGATTCGCTGAGGTGGTCCGTCCGAAGGTGCGTGGGGTGGTTCATGCGGGGAAGCTCCCTGAAGTTGGGCTCAACTTGTTTGAGGCGGACCTGACGCTGGGCTGCGCGGGGTCAGGCGTAGTGGCAGGCGACGTCGG
>NZ_KI914927.1:63013-96033 GCF_000520575.1 Arthrobacter sp. I3 | reverse complement strand
GGCGCCCACCCGCCGAAGGGCCGGACGCTCGGCGGTGCAGAGTTCGGTGGCGAGCGGGCACCGCTGGCTGAAGGGACAGCCTCCCGGCGACCCCGCGACTGCAGCGGCCGTGCGGACGCCAAGGGATTCGCGCAGCATCCTCCGCTCGGCCTGTTCCGCGGGCCTCGGCACGGGCGAAGCAGCCACGAGGGCCTGGGTGAACGGATGCTTGGGCGACTCCGTGACGGCTGCCGCCGGCCCGCTTTCCATCACCAGGCCGCGGTAGAGGACGACAACACGCTGCGCCAGGAACTGGACCACCGAGATGTCGTGGGCGATGAACAGGTAGCTCAGGCCAAGCTCGTCGCGGAGGTCGGCCAGGAGGTTGAGCACCTGGGCCTGGGTGGAGAGATCCAGGGCACTGACGGCCTCATCGCACACCACGAGCTTCGGTTCGCAGATCAGGGCACGGGCGACGGCGATCCGCTGGCGCTGGCCGCCGGAGAACTGGCTGGGGTAGCGGTCCACGGCCTCACGGGGCAGCCCCACGCGTTCGAGCATGGCTTCGGCTTTTTCGCGCGCCACTGCGGCGGTAACCCCGCGGATCCGCAGCGGCTCCGCCAGCGAAGCACCGATGCTCTGGCGCGGGTTCAGCGAGGAGTTGGGGTCCTGGAAGACCGCCCGCAGTTCACCGCCGAGGGCGCGGCGCTCTGCAGCACCGGCATGGGTGATGTCCTTGCCCTGGTAGCTGATGGTGCCGCCGGCGCTCTTCTGGAGGCCAAGGATCGCCTTGCCGATGGTGGATTTTCCGGAGCCGGATTCCCCCACCAGGCCTACGGTCTCGCCGGGACGGATGGAGAAGCTGACGCCGTCCACCGCTGCCGGGGCTGCTGCAGCTTTCCGGCCGCGGCCGTACCGGACCAGCAGGTCCTTGACCTCCAGCATGGGCTGCTCCGGCGCAACTGGCGCCGTGTCCTGCCGTTCTGCCGTCTCGATGCTCATGCCAGGTCCTTTTCGACGATTTTCAGTACTCGGTGAGTGGGCACTTCGGTGGCAAGCCATTCCAGGCCCTCCACCGCCAGTTCGTCCGCCTTGACGCAGCGGACCAGTCCGTCTTCGGAGCCGGAAGGCAGCAGCGGCACCGGGGCGGCGCACGCGGAGCCGGCGAACTGGCAGCGCGCCATGAAGCGGCAGCCCGTGGGCCAGTTCTTTGGCTGCGGAACCTGGCCGCTGATGGTGGCCAGCCGTTCAGGCATGTCCGCCGCGGTGTTGGCGTGCGGGTCGGCGGCCAGAAGCGCCAAGGTGTAAGGGTGGCGGGGGTTGTCGAGAATATTGGCGGTCCGGCCGCTTTCCACCACCTGGCCGGCGTACATCACGGCGACGTTGTCGCAGATGTCCGCCACGACGCCGAGGTCGTGGGTGACCATCACCACGGACATCCCGGTGTCCTTCACCAGGGAGCGCAGCAGCGAGAGGATTTCGGCCTGCACGGTGACGTCCAGCGCTGTGGTGGGTTCGTCGGCCACCAGCAGCCTGGGCCGGCCGGACAGTGCCAGGGCGATGGCGACGCGCTGGGCCATGCCGCCGCTGATCTGGTGCGGGTAGGTCTTGAGGATGCGTTTGGCGTCCACAATGCCCACCTTTTCGAGCAAGCTGAGGGCTTCGGCATGTGCCTCGGCCTTGCCCACCTTCCGCAGCCGGCGGATGGCCGCGGTGAGCTGGTAGCCCACGGTGAACATGGGATCCAGGGCCCGCATGGGTTCCTGCGAGATCAGGGCGATGTCCCGGCCGCGGATGCCTTCCATCTCGCGCTCCGTGGCGGCGGCCAGGTTCTTGCCATTCCACAGGATCTGGCCGCCGGTGGCGGAGACCCCGGCGGGCAGCAGGCCCAGCAGCGATAGCGCGGTCATGGTCTTTCCGCAGCCGGATTCCCCCACCAGGCCCAACACGGTTCCCGGCCCGACGTCGAACGAGACGTCCGTGACCAGCGGAGTCCCGCCGTCGACCCCTACAGAGAGTCCGCGGACGCTCAGGTGGCCTTTGGCCGGGATGGCTCCCGCCTCGGCCACCGAGGCCGCGGCGCCCGCTGCAACAGAACGCTGGCGGCGCGCCGCTGCCGACGGCAGGTGCGAGACGCCAGTGTTCGGCGCCTTCCCCAGGGCGTTGCCGATCGCGTTGGCGGCCAGGACGGTCAGGGCAAGGACCGCACCGGTGGGAACCATCAGCCACGGGGCGTCGTAGACGTGCTGGGAAGCGCCCTGGATCATGCCGCCCCAGCTGGGTTGCGGGATGGGCGGGCCGAAGCCGATGAACGCCAGGCCGGCCTGGATCAGCATGCCGACAGCGAAGATGAGGGCGGACTGGACCACGATGGTGTTGGTCAGTCCGGGCAAAACGTGGCGGAGGCTGATCCCCAGGGTGCTGACGCCGTCCACCTTGGCCGCGTCCACGTACAGCTGGGACTGGAGCGACTTGGCCTGGCCCAGCATGACGCGGTAGATGCCGGCGGAAATGAGGACGCCCAAGATGGCCATGATCAGCGGGATGTTGGTTCCCACGGCACCGATAACTGCCAGGATGATGACGGTGCCGGGCAGCGACATCATGACCTCGGTGACGCGGCTGATCCCTCCTTCCGTCTGGCCTCTGCCGGCGGCCACCATGGCCAGGGCGGTTCCGAGCACGACGCCGACAATCACCGTGATCAGTGAGGTTCCCAGGGTGCCTGCGGCGGCAGCGAAGATGCGGCTGAGGAGGTCCCGGCCGAGTTCGTCGGTGCCGAGCCAGTGCGCGGCGGTGGGACCGGACAGGACAGCCTTGAAGTCCTGGTCCTCCGTTTTGTAGGGTAGCCACCACTGGGCAGTCAGCGAGGCAACCACCAGGGCTGCCAGCCATACGACGCCGGCCACGCCGCCGGGCGAGGCGAAGAGCCGGCTTGCGGAAATTTTGCTGAAGGCGGCCCGCTGGCCGGACTTGGGCTGCACAGCTGCGGCAGCCGTGGCTGGCGCACTGTCGGCAGGAGCGGGGGCGACGTTGGGGATCATGAGGCACGCAACTTCGGGTCGAGGAACTTGGTGGCGAGTTCCAGCACGAGATTCACGGCCACCACCACGACGGTGGCGAGGACCACCACGCCCTGGACGGCGGGAGCGTCGTGGGTGCTGACGGAGGTCTGGACGGCCTGGCCCAGGCCGGGCATGGCGAAGAGCTGCTCCGCGATGACGGAGCCGCCGAACAGGCCGATGAACTGCAGCGCGATGCCGGCCACGATGGGGAGGCTGGCGTAGCGCAGGGCGTGGATGTAGAGGATTTTCCAGGTCGGTGTGGCCGTGGCACGCAGCGTCCGGATGTGCTCCTGCTGCAACGCCTCAAGCATCGAGGCCCTGGTCTGGCGGGCGATGAAGGCCGCGCCGCCTACGGCAAGTGTGATGACAGGAAGGGCCAGGGACATGCCCCAGTCCTGCGGTGAGACCTCGAACGGCACGTAGCCGGTGGCGGGAAAGACCGAGGACTGCACGGCGAACAGGTACACAAAGATGATGCCGATCCAGAAGGCAGGCAGGGCCACGGCCAGGCCGCAGATCCCGCCCACGATCCGGTCCACCAGGCCACCGCGGACCGCCGCGCTCACGCCCAGGCCGATCCCGAGGATCGCGCTCAGGACGGTGGCGCCGGCCGCGAGTGATGCCGTCACCGGAAGCCTGTTGCCCAGGTCCGCGCTAACCGAGCGGCCATCGATCAGGGACGTGCCGAGGTTGCCCTGGACGGCGTCGCCGAGCCAGCGGAAGAACTGGGAGAGGAGAGGATCGTTCCAGCCGAGCCGCCCGTTGACCTCGTCAATCGCCTCCCGGGAGGCCCCGGCGCCGAGCGACACAGCGCCGGGGCTGCCGGGCATCGCGTGCACCAGCAGGAATGCCAGTACCGCGACCACCAGCACGGTGGCCAGCGCCATCAGCAGACGCTTGGTGATGAATAGTGCCATGGTGACCTCCATCGGTCAGGACCTGCCGGACGGCTGCCCGTTCCAGAGTCGGGGTGGCCGTCCGGCAGGTTCAGTGATCAGCTAGCCGGTGCGTAGGACGAGAGAAGCGGGTAGGCGTTCGAACCTGCGAACTTCACCTGCTGAACCTTCTTGGTGTTGTAACCCTGGTTGGTGAGTGACTCATAGAGCGGGATCAACCAGCCGGATTCCACCAGGCGGGTGTTGAGCTTGGTGAGGGCGGTCTTCTTGGCGGCGTCGTCCTTCGCGGCCGCGGCTTCGCCCGTAGCCGCAGTCAACTGCTCATCGGAGGCCTTCTGCACATTGGTGAAACCGTTCAGGACCACCCCGTACATCAGCCCCACCGGGTTGTCCCAGCCGAGTGCGGCGTAGCCGAGGGGCGTGGTCGCGACTGCCGCGAAGGCTTCATCGGTGGAGGACGCCATCTTAATGTTCATTTTGATTCCGACGGCGGCCAGATCCTTCTGGACGGCCTGCAGGTCCGTCTGGGTTTCAGCGCTGCCAACAATGGTGAACTCGAAGCCGTTGCCGTAGCCGGCCTCGGCCAGCAGGCTCTTGGCCTTCGCCGGGTCGTAGGCGAACTTGGTGTTCAGCTCATCGGTGAAGCCCGCGGAATCCTTGGGAAGTGCATTCCAGGCCGCGATGTCGCCCTTGTGCAGTGCGTCCACCAGTGACTGGCGGTTGATGGCGAACTGGAACGCCTGGCGGACTTTCTCGCTGGCAAAGGCGGGAGCGGTCTTTCCGGTCTTGTCGAAGGAAACCATGGTGTGCAGCGTTCCACCGATCTGGGACACGCCGAGGCCCTTGGACTTTGCGAAGTCCACTGTGGGGGAAGTGAGCATGGCGACGTCGGCCTGGCCGGAGACGAGCGCGTTGGCGCGCGCCTGGGGATCCTGGATGACGCTGAAGGTGATCTTCTTGTAGGCGTAGTCTGCGGCGTCGGCGTTCTTGTCGTTCTTCACCATGACGTACTTGTTGCCCTTAACCGTGGAGGGGTCGAGCGTGTAGGGACCGGAGCCGTCCGGGGTTTTGCCGAGGCTGGCCGTATCGGCAACACCGCTCTTGCCGACAACCATGCCCATGGTGGAGGCGAGGTTCTTTTCGAACCCTGGCTGCGGCTTGGCGAACTTGATGGCCACCTGCGTGGGACTGACAACACTCACCGAAGTGATTTCCTGGGCTCCGCCCTTGGCGATTGCGGAGTAGGCACTGAGTGCGGGGTCGCTGCGGCGGTCCAGGTTTGCCTTCACCAGAGCCGCATCCAGGGTAGCGCCGTCCGTGAAGATGACGCCTTCCTTGAGGGTCAGCGTAAGGACCGTGTTGTCCGCGCTGTAGCTGAACTCCTTGGCCAAGCCCGGTCCAACGGAACCGTCCGGCTGCAGGGTCATGAGGTTTTCGTAGAGGCCTTCAAAAAACTGCCGCTGCGCGTCGGCGACACGCAGCGGATCGAAGCCGAAGGAAGCGCTGTCGCTGTCGACGGCGATGGTCAATGTGTCTTTGTTGACGGCGGTTGCCGCCTGGGTCCCGCCGCCACAGGCGGTGAGCGAGCTCATGAGAAGCGCCCCGGCCAGAACGGCCGCGCTCCGTCGTGCGGTGGAGTTCAGAAGTTTCATGTAGTGCGCCTTCGCATTCTTTCTCAGCAAACGGGGGTCAACATCCGTGGGGAGCCCGGCGGCCTGTATACCGATCGTCCGTGACCAGCTTCCGGGCCGTTGCGCCGGTGCCCCTCTCGTCAGATGGGTCTCGGCGACCGGCTCACTCAAGGATCACGGCGACGCCTCAAACGGAAACACGAGAATGTCATTGATTGGAAAAGTATTGTGGTGAGGATCACTCCGGACGGGTCTCGAATGGACGCGCGATGTCCGCGGGACCAGCGATGAGTCTTTCAACCAATGAAAACGGCCGACCTCCCCTGGCATTGACCGCGGAGGATGGACAGTCAGCCCATGCACAGTCGCTTGGCGCTCAGATCGAAAGGAACCAGATGACCGACTCTTTTGCCTTCCCGCACGATTTCCTGTGGGGCCTCGCCACGGCAGCCCACCAGGTCGAGGGAAACAATGTCAACAGTGACTGCTGGTTCCTGGAGAGGCTCCCCGGAACGATCTTCGCCGAACCGTCCGGGGACGCCGTCGACCACTACCACCGGTACCGCGAGGACATTGCCCTGATCGCCGGCCTGGGGTTCACGAGTTACCGCTTCTCCTTGGAGTGGGCCCGCATCGAGCCCGAGGAAGGCTACTTCTCGGTGGCGGAACTCAACCATTACCGCCGCGTGCTGGAGGCCTGCCATGAGCACGGGCTCATCCCGGTAGTCACCTTCCATCACTTCACGTCACCCAGGTGGCTCCTGGCGGCCGGCGGCTGGGAGGACCCGCAGACCCCCGAACGGTTCGCCCGCTACTGCGACCGGGCCATGAGGCACCTCGGCGATCTCATCGGCGTCGCCTGCACCCTAAACGAGCCCAACCTCCCGTGGCTCCTCAAGGAACTTGGCCTGGGCGGCGAGGACCCCGAACGCAGGGCAGAGGTGCCGCTGTGGGCGGCCGCGGCAGACCGGCTCGGGATCGACGCAAGCCGCGTGGCACCCTTCCAGTTCACGGTCTCCGAGGCTGGCTTCGACATCAAGCTTGCTGCACACCGGCAGGGCCGGGCCGCCATCAAGGCGATCCGGCCGGAGCTCCCGGTCGGGTGGACCCTGGCCAACACCGACATCCAGGCAGCCGAAGGCGGCCAGGACCGGGCGGACAGGATCCGTCGAGAGGTCAACGAACGCTTCCTCGTGGCGTCCCGCGACGACGACTTCGTGGGGATCCAGACGTACGGCCGGACGGTCTTCGGTCCGGTCGGGGTGATGCCGGCCCCCGAGGGAGCCGCGACGAACCAGATGGGCGAGGAAATTTACCCCGAGGCCCTCGAAGCGACCATTCGGGAGGCAGCCAGCGTCGCCGGCATCCCTGTCATCGTCACGGAGAACGGCCTGGCGACCGACGACGACTCTCAGCGACTGGCCTACCTCCGCACGGCGGTCGCCGGCGTGGCGTCCTGCCTGGCCGACGGCATCGACGTCCGCGGCTACATCGCCTGGACAGCCTTCGACAACTTCGAGTGGATCTTTGGCTACGGTCCGAAGTTTGGCCTCATCGCGGTGGACCGGGCCACGCAGGAACGGACCCCGAAGGAGAGTGCCAAGTTCCTCGGCAGCCTTGCCGGGACGAGGGTTACCGCGTCCGTTTGAACCGGCGCCGGCGCAGTCGACGCCCCACCCCAACAGTGCCGCAGCCATGGAGTACCGGCTAGGAGTTTCATTGGGCGAAACACTATTGTGGTGGGGGTCACTGGCGATGAACTAGGAACGGTTTTAAATGACAGCAGCCCCGGAAAGGGATCCGGACAGCGCCGGGCCCGGAACCCCCGCTCCCGCGCGCGGCAAGCGGCCCAAACAGGGCGAACCGGTGATCGACCGGGCCCTGAGCCTGCTCGCTGTCTTCACGGACCGCCGCCGGGCGCTGACCCTGTCAGAGATGGCCCGTTTTGCGCAGATGCCCGCCCCGACGGCGTTGCGCCTCATTGCCCGGCTGGTCGCCTGGGGCGCTCTGGAACGGCTCGACGACGGACGCTACGTTGTGGGCGTCCGGCTGTGGGAAATAGCGTCCCTCTCCCCGAGGGGCCACGGGATCCGCGAAATCGCGTTGCCCTACCTTGAGGATCTCTTCGAGGTGACGCGCCATCACGTGTTGCTGGCCGTGCGGGATAAAGACCAGGCCGTCCTGATCGAACGGCTTTCCTCCAAGCAGGCCACGGAAGTCGCCTACCGGGTGGGCGGCCGGCTCCCCCTGCGCTCCACGGCCGTCGGCCTGGTCCTGATGGCCGGCGCGGACGCGGCATTCCAGGAAAAGATCCTCAGGGAACCCGCGGAAACTGAACCGGGCGTGGCTCCCATGCCGGAGGGCCAGCTGCGGCGCACCCTGTCCGACGTCCACCGGACGGGGATTGCCATGATCCGCCGGTCCGCGCCGTCCCTGACTGTTTCCGTGGCGGCGCCCGTCTTTGATGCCCAGGGCACGGTGGTGGCCGCACTGTCGATCGTGGTACCGGACGGTACCACCCCGCCCAACGTCCTGGCTCCGGCGGTGATGGCCACCGCGAGGGCAGTCTCACGAAACCTTGGCTATCGGGCTGCCCTGGCCGAGGACGTCCGGACCCTGTCGGACGGCTGACCGCGGCCATGCCCACTACCGGCCCTTCCAACCAGTGGAAAGGCCGGCGCGGCGCTGGGATCAAGGGGCATAATCTTGAACCGGCGGGGCGCCAGGCTCCCCGGACCCCCGCCTGCTTCCGCGAGCCCTTGACACGCCCGGTGGCGGCGTCTAGGACTGGCCTTGTCCAGTCCAATCCACCAGCCTAGGAGTTGTTATGGCCACCACGCCCTACGGAATCGTGCACTTCTTCCCGGGAGGCACCAAGGAACAATACGAGGTGTCGCTTGCAGCCGTCCATCCGGGCGCGGGGCTCCTGCCCGAGGGTCAGATCTTCCACGCCGGCGGGGCATCCGAGGGTGGCTGGACGGTCATGGCAGTCCACGAATCGAAAGAAAGCTGGGAAAGATTCCGGGACACGATCCTCCTGCCCCGGATGCAGGCGGGTATTGAGGGCGGCTTCGCCGCTCCGCCCGAAGAGACGGTGATCGACCTTTACAAGGTTCTGCCCTAGCAGCACGTAACCCACACAGCCGCCCTCGTCCCGCAATGCCAGCAGGCGGGCACCCCAGCCTTCGGTCGCTACCCGCGCGCCCTCTGCGGTAACGGCCTCGGGCGCGGCGTTGCTGAGATCCTGCAACACCTGCCACCGAAGTGAAGGATCTGAATCCATCAGCCAGTCCAGGACGGTCATACGCCGACGGTAGCCCTCCCGGCTCGCTGGCATCGGGTGCTCACCACCGAGCAGGCACGCGGCACTGCCGCCGGATGTCCGTGCCAGCGGCCCGGACGCTCAGGAAGCCTTCGGCCGGATCACCAGGACAGGGCACGGAGAGTGGCTGGCCACCTGGGCGGAGACCGATCCGATGTGCAGCCCGGCGAAACCGCCGTGGCCGCGGGAGCCGACGATCACCAGGTCGGCTTCCCGTGCGGCCTCAAGTATTGCCGAGGCCGCTGAGTCGTTTTTGATGGACCGCGTCACGACATTGACACCCACTGCGGATTTCGCCGCCTCGGCGCCCAGCGCTTCAGCCTGCTGCTCCGGTGAGTCCTCCGCCACGATTTCGCCTGCCGCCGTTTCCAGCATCGCCGGATACCACGCCATTGGCGCCTTGTTCCAGACGGTCAGGACCCGGAGCTCCGCATTGCGGTACCGGGCCTCTTCAACACCCCACGCCAAGGCCTCATGTGATTGCTTCGAGCCGTCAAATCCGATCACGATCACAAAGGGATCAACTTTTTTCATGGTTCCAGACTTTCACTGCCGGTTTGCGGCGGCTAGGGGCCTCTGACCCCATCCGGGACCGGTGCCTCACCGCGAAGGCCATCAAGGCTGCCGCGGGGTTCAGACGATGCCACGCTTGGCGGCCGTCTTGAGCGCGTCGCGCCTGCTTACCGCCCCGAGTTTGCGGTAAATGGACCGTTCGTGGGTCTTGACCGTGTTCACGGAAATGTACAACGCCTCGGCAATTTCAGCAGCGGTCATGATGGAGCGCATGTAGGAAAGGACTTCGCGTTCGCGCTCGGTCAGGTTCCAGTAGGACTGCGCACGAAGGCGGGTCTCACCCTGTGCCTCGCGTGCCATCAGCGCTGCGATGAACGACTCGTGCGCTGTGCCCCATACAGCGTGCTCCACGAGCAGATCCGCCAATTCCTCTCTCCGTTCGGCGAATGGACGCAGGACGTTTTCAGGCTCGGCACGGAGGACAGCATGTTCAATCCGCTCGTGTGCCGCCGCGGCATCTCCGGCTCCATGGGCCATGATCGCCTCGGTCAGGCTCAGGCAGGTGTCGATATATGAGCTGCCGCGGCGTTCGGCCAGTGACTCGGCACAGCGTTGCGAAGCGGCGGTGTCACCTTCGCGGCGCAGCAACTCCGCCAGCAGCGTATCCGCCAATGCGCCGTGCCCCCCGGCACCCAGTGGTTGGACGGTCCGCAAAGCTCCGTCCCGGTCCCCCCTGGCTTCGGCAATTTTCGCCACCGCGATGGTCTCCAGGGCATTCCATGACACGGCGTACCGTCCCCGCCCGTGAAAGGACTCCAGCGCCGCACCGGAGTCGGCCAGGCGGGGCAGGTCGCCGGCAGCGCAATCAACCAGGACCCGATAGATGGCGCTGAGCGGACCCGTCGGGAACAACTCGCTGCCCAATCGCTGTGCTTTGGTAAGACAGGTCCGTGCAGCCTTCAGATCATCATTCCAGTAGCACGCGATGCCCCGGGCCAGCCAGGCCGGAGCCATCCGTTGCCGCGAATTCCAACCCAGCGCCTCTCCCCGTTCCAACGCCGCCGTGCCAAGTTCGTCGGCGCTCACGAGGTTACCGGCGATGGCGTGAGCCAATGCGAGCTCGGCCTGGGCGCAGATTTCCATGGCTTCCAGCTGTTCCGGGTTGCCGGTGGCCGCCGTTGCCTGGAGCAGCGCCGTCGCAAGTTCGCCGGTGCGGTGCAGCCGGAACTCTGCCTGGGCCAGCAGGAAGAGTCCTGTCGAGAAGGAGCTGGAGCGGCCGTCTCCTGAAATGTCCGTCGTCGACTGGCCGTCGTCCGTCTCGGTGTGCGGGTCCAGGCGGCCGTCGACAGGCAGCGGCTCGTAGAGCGCCCGGTAACTCTCCAGTCTCCGGCGTCGAATTGCGTCCAGCGCGAAGGTCCGCGACAGCGCCCGGTCGGTGAGCTCGGCTGCGGCGGTGCCGTCGCCGGAAAGGGCACGGCAGACCGAACGGATCATCAGGATCTCCGGATCCTCGCCCCACGGTGCGGGGAGATCCAGGCACAGCCGTTCAAGGGTCTGCACGTCGTTTCCGAGCAGGAATTCGAGCCAATGGGCGCCGAGGGAAATCACGGCTTGCCGGGGTGCGCTTCCTTGCAGCGCCTGGGCGACGCCCTCGACGACGTCGACGTCCTGGTAGTACCTCGCCGCCACGCGGTGCAGACGCTCGGCGAGCAGAGGGTCGCGCCGCTGCAGGATGCGCCGGCACTGCGCCGCGAAGAGGGAATGCCACCGGAACATCGATTCGCCCGCACGGTATTCGTGCTCCTCGATGAAGAGCCCGTTACGGAGGCATTCCTCAAGCAGCACGCCGCCGCGGGGACGGCCTTCGAGTTCGACGGCGAGCCGGCGGCCGAGCCAGTCGCTGGTAGTGGCCCTGAGAATGAATTCGGCCAGCGATGGTTCGATCTGGTCGAGGATCTCTTCTGCGACGTAGTCGGCGAGCGGGACGTGCGTCGGCGCGGAGCCTGGCGTTGCAAGCGGCACGTTGCGCGCCTGCGCCAACGTGACCAGGCTGGCGTGGACTGCCACAGGCCAGCCGGCAGTCATCTTCCAGAGCGACCCGGCGTCGAACGTTTGATCCTGTCCCAGCGCACTGGCGAACTGGGCAACTTCCTCCCGCGTGAAGGCCAGTTCGGCGGCGCGAAGTTCACCCAGTCCCTCGCCGTACCGGAATCTTTCGAGCTGGATGGACGTATGGCCGCGTCCCGAGAGGACCAGCCGCAGTGAGGGGGGTGCCGATGCTGCGAGCACCCCGACGATTCCGTTCGCAAGCCCAGGTCCGGCCAAATGGACGTCATCGATCACCAGGATAATCGGTTCGGTGAGGTGCTCGAGTGCCCCGAGGAGAAGGTCGTAGGAAGCCGCCCGGTCATGGGCAAGGCTCGGGTCAAGAGCCAGGAGGGCGTCGGTTCCGGGCAACGGCAGTTTGCTCGCCGCGGACTGGATCGCCCCAACGACACCGTGAAAGAGCCGCGCGGGCTGCGTGTCGAACCGGTCAAGTGACAGCCATGCGCACGGCAGAGCGCACTTGCGGACCCAATCACCCAGGAACGTGGACTTGCCGTAGCCGGCCGGGGCCGCAACGAGGGTCAGGCGGTGCGAATCTGCGGCCGCGGACAGGGCGCTTTCCAGGCGTGGACGCTCCAGCGCTCCGAGACCGCGCACAGGCGGGCGGATCTTGAACTGTGGGCCCGGTATCCATTCGGTTTCTAGCCTATCTCTCACATTCCACATGCTAGGTGGGGGCAAAAGGGCACCAACAGGGCGCAAAGACCCCTTGTGCGCCGCTCCATAGCGCGACAATACGGCGATTAGGACGACCCGATTGCGGCACGGCACGAATTGGGTGCCCGGCTGTATCATCAGTCATGCCTATGAAGCACGGCAGCCCGACAGACCCGATTTTCCTTCATGACCTCGACAAGGCCGACCGCAGGCGGGTCATTATTTTCGCGATTGCACGTCTCGTCGCATTTTCGGTTGTGGTCCTCGCCCTGTATTTCTTTATTCCCGTCGGGGGATTCAATGACGCCGATCCCGCGGCCGCCTGGATCCGCCTGGCGGGTGTCGTGCTGGTCTTTTTCGCAGTCTTGGCAATTCAATTGCGGCTGATACTCGTGGCGCATATTCCGAGGGTTCGGGCGGCCGCGGCTGTCGCCGAAACCCTGTTGATGTTTTTGTGTCTCTTCGCGCTCCTTTACACATCAATGTCGATCACATCTGCGGCGGCGTTTAGCGAGCCCCTGAGCCGAACTGATGCCCTTTACTTCACCACTTCCACCTTTGCCACCGTCGGGTTCGGGGATATTACGCCGGTAAGCCAGCTGGCGAGGGGTGTCGTGTCCGTCCAAATGATTGCCGATTTAGGTGCACTCCTATTGATCGCAAAAGTCGCGTTCTTCGCGGCCGGGCGGCGTCTGGGCGGCGAATCCTGAATCCGCCGCCGTCATCACCCAAAACGGATGACAGCGGGCCGGCCGGCTGAAATTTCGCGGGCAGTGCCGGGATTCGGTGCGCCACTCTGCACGTCCGACGCGCGGCGTCCAGCCCGTAGGGACGGCCGTGGCGGGCCCTTCCCCGGCGTGACAGATCACCCTGTGTGGGTGGGGCTGGACCGGCACGTCGAGTGAACAATGAAAATAGCCGTGAAATGCCCAGCCGCGGAACACAAGCTAAGGCGGATCCCCTCATGACGCTGAACGATCAGCCCGCTGGCCCCGCTAGCCCGGAACAGGAAGAAATTCTGCGGTTACGGGCCGAAGTCGCCCGTCTCCAGCAGGAACGGGACACTGCCCGCAAGGCCCCGCCGAGGCCGGCCGTGCGGCATACGGGGCTGGCCCGGCGCATTGTGGCAATCGTGCTGGTGGTTATCACCGGCCTGTTGGCCTTCGCGACAGTTCCGGCCCTTTACCTGCGCAGCGAAGTCATCGACACCGATCACTACGTCGCCACCGTCGCACCGTTGGCATCGGACCCTGCGATCCAGGCCGAAATCGCCGACAAGGTCACCCAACAGATCACCGACGCCGTGGATTTCCAGACCATCACGCGCGATGCCCTGAACGAGCTCGCTAAAACGGCGCCCCGCGTGGCGGCCGTGCTCACCGGGCTGGCCCCGATGCTAGCGGAGCAGACCAAAACGCTCATCCATACCGCCGTTGCCAGATTCGTGGCGACACCGCAGTTCCAGGACCTTTGGATCCAGGTGAACCGGGTCGCGCACCAGGGGCTGGTCAACCTTGCCACGGGAAGTACGGGAGGCACGGTCAGTATTGATGAGAACGGCACGGTGTCGATTTCCACGAAAGAGATCATCGCCCGGGTCAAGACTCTCCTTGTCCAGCAAGGGGTGGATATCGCCTCGAGGATCCCGGAAGTTGACGCGCAGATCGCCCTGTTCCAGTCGCCTGGACTGGTCCGTGCCACGGAAACCATCCGGACCCTGGACCGGCTCGGCCCAATACTGGCGTGGCTGACGGTGCTCAGCGCCGTGGGCGCCATTGCCGTTGCCCCCCGGGGCCGGAGACGGAGCACGACGAGCGGCGTGGGGTTGGCCGTGGCGGTGTCGATGGCGGTGCTGGCGCTGTCCCTTGTGATCGGGCGAAGCTACGTCCTGAACTCGATTCCGACGAGTGCTGTCTCCCCAGCGGCGGCAGAAAGCCTGGTCGAGGCGCTCTTGGTACCGCTGCGAACCAGCCTGCGCCTTGTCTTCGTCGTCGGACTGCTGATCGCCCTGGCAGCTTTTCTGGGCGGACACTCGCGTCCCGCGGAGTATGTCCGGCACGGCCTGGCGACTGCGGGCGACTACATCACCGGCAAGATCGGCGGCGGCCAGGCCAAGCCATGGCAGCTCTGGTTGGCCCGCTACCGGCGGATCATCGAAGCCACCGTCGTCGGCATCGCTGTGCTGGTGCTGATCTTTTGGCAGGACCCGACGGCGGCCGTCGCCATCTGGACGGCCGTCCTGGCCGTGCTGGTCATTCTCGTGGTCGAACTGCTGTGCCGGCCGGCCGTAGCCGGCGTGCCGGGCGCCGAACCCGGAGGCGAGCCGGGCGTCGAGCCCGGCGGTGAGTCCAGTGTCGAGTCCGGCACCGAGCCAGCCGGTGAGCCGGTCACGGCGGGCGGCCCTCCCGATGACACGTATCCCACGACTCCCATCCCCCGGGCGCCCGACGCCGGAGGAACCGGCGCGTGAAGGACCGGCGGGACCGGACCACCAGNCAGTTAGCGCCGCGCCAGCCGGTGCTGCGCGGCAGCGGCACCCGCCGCAGACCCTGAGGGGGGCTCCGCCGCCGGCACTAGGGGGCGGTCGGCGTGAACGGGAACAGGTCCTCGCCGGCGCCGTGCACCACCACGCAGGTGGCTTCGGGTACTTCCCGCCACGCCCCGCGGAGATCCCCTAGCGGTTCGGAGACGACCAGGCGCGCATTGTCCGCCAGGTCATGAAGCAACGGGTTCTCCGGGTACTGGACGCGAAGGGTCGCGACGTCGGTGCTGTGGAACAGCGACCGGGACTGCCGTTCACTCGAGTAGCGGAACGCCCAGGTGGTGTCGCCGTCGGTCGTGGCCACTGTCATCTGGATTGGCTGCTCGATCCCGTGGCGCCGGCCGACGTCTTCAATCAGTCCAACCGCGGCAGCTACGGCCGCCCTGGGGTCCTGCTCCAGCCCGAAGGTCAGGGCGAGGAAGAAGAAGAGCTCTGAGTCCGTGGCTCCCTCGATCAGCGGAAAGAGCGATGGCTCAACGGCCATGGCCAAGTCTCGCTTCACCGTCGGGAACTCCCGGATGAGTCCGTTGTGCATCCACAGCCAGCTGCCGTGGCGGAATGGATGGCAGTTGGTCTGTTGGACCGCCGATCCGGTCGAGGCCCGAATGTGCGCGAAGACCCGGCCGGCCGACGCCTGGGCCGACAACTCGCGGAGGTTGCGGTCATTCCACGCGGGCTCCGTGCTGTGGAACAACCCGGGATACGGCGCGGATCCGTACCAGCCCACGCCGAAGCCGTCCCCGTTGGTGGTTTCAACGCCCATTCGAGCGTGCTTGCTCTGCATCACGAGCGAGTTGGTCGGTTTGTACAACAGCTCCTCCAGTTGCACCGGCGAACCCGAATACGCTAGCCAACGACACATGGCATCCTCCCTCAGTTGTGGACTGCAGTCCATCACGGCGACGGAGCGGGCACATCATCACCCCGGGGTGATTCGGGCCGCGGGGTGGGAGGTAATGGGGTCCCACCCGTGTTCGATAGTTCCGGCGTCGCGTCCCCGCTGGTCAGCGGCGTGCCTGGCATGGGGAGCGGCGTGAAAGGATCACCCGCGGCGGGTGACGCGCAAGCGGGCCCCTCACCCAACACTGGTGGTACCTGCCAGTGATTGGGCTGCCAGGCGAAAGCCCATGGAGAGGTGAGTCCAATGTCGACACCAAAACCAGTCCTCGCGCGAATGTCTGCGCTCGGGGCGGCGGTTGCGCTGCTCGCCGGCTGCGCCACCTCGGGACCCAGCAGCAGCCCCAGCGCGAGCCCGACGGCGAGCGTTTCACCGGTTTGCGCTGCGGCCACTGGCTTTTCAACAGCCCTGACGAATTTCAAGGACTCCCTCAAGCCAGGCGCCACGATCGGCCAGATCCAGGCGGCCCGTGATCAGGTGCGGAAGAGCTACGACGATCTGGTCAACGCGGCCAGCGACGCGGCCAAAGATCGGGTGGATGCCGTTAAAGCTGCCCAACAGAAGTTCACCTCTGCTGTGAACTCCGTTCCCGACGACGCCACCCTGACGCAGGCGGCCAACTCGCTCAAGGACGAAGCCGCGAACGTGCAGGCCGCCATCAGCGATCTCTCGAATGACGCCAAGTGCTAGCCCGGGTCCTCCGGGATATCCGCGGTGAAACCCATTCCCATCCAAGGCTGCGTTCGTAGGCGACGCCGCACCAAGCGAAAGTAGGGAAGCCAAAATGAATTTCTTCGAGAACTTTTGGGATATTCTCTGGTGGTTGTTCATCTTCTATGCGATTATCGCCTTCCTGTATGCAGTGTTCATGGTGATCGGCGACCTCTTCCGCGACAACGAACTCAGCGGCTGGTGGAAAGCCGTCTGGATCGTCCTTCTGGTCTTCATACCGTTCCTGACCGTGCTGGCATACATGATTGCCCGGGGCAAGGGCATGGCGGAGCGGTCAATGGCGCGGGCCCGCAAATCCCAGCAGGAAACCGATGCCTACATCCGCAGTGTCGCCACGGCCAGCCCCACCGAGGAGATCGCCAAAGCCAAAGCACTCATGGACGCGGGAACCATCAGTGCAGAGGAGTTTGCCCAGATCAAGAGCAAGATCGTCGTCTGACTCCGGGTTGAGGCGCGAGGAGCAGGCCTGGCCAACTCGCTATTCATGAGGCCATGAGGCTTCTAAGATATGGCTAGGCTGAACCAAGGAGGGCTCATGGAGCCGGAACCATCGGAATCCAATCCACGTTCGGCCCTCCCCCGTACCGTAATAATCCTGCTCGCCCTGGCCAGCGCGACGATTGCAGCGTTCGGCCTCGGCGCGATCCAGGGAATAGTCACCCCCGTCTTTTTTGCCTTCGTGCTGACGCTTTGTGTCCATCCGCTGCGCCGCTGGATGCAGGCACGGGGAATTTCCCGGGGCATCGCCACCGGAACCACAATCGCGGCTGTCTTCGGATTGCTGACCGCCTTCGCCGCAGTCCTGATTGCCTCACTCGCCCAGTTCTCCGCGTTGCTGCCGCAATACGCCCCCCAAATGGCCGAGTTCGGCGCAAGGATCTCCGCGATGCTGGAATCTGTAGGATTTGGCCCGGAGCAAACCCAGGCAGTCCTGAACGGGTTTACGCCGGGCCGCATCGTCGGGTTCCTCGGCGGCCTCCTGGGAAACGTCGCAAGCCTGGTGACCAGCCTCGTGATCATCCTGACGATGCTCATTCTTATGGCGATTGACGGCTCGCGCGTGCCGGCGCTCTTGATTCACCTGAACTATCACCGGCCGGCACTGGTTTCAGCGCTCAACGGCTTCGGAACCGGTGTACGCCGCTACATGGTCGCCACCACGGTCCTCGGAATCGCGCAGGGGTTGTTCAACTGGCTGGTTCTGGTCATCCTGCAGATCCCCGGCGCCCTGCTCTGGGGGCTGCTGTCTTTCATCTGCAGCTTCATCCCCAACATCGGGTATTTCATCGCCATCATCCCACCGTTGTTCTTCGGCTATCTCACCGGGGGCTGGCCGACCTTCGTGGCAGTCATCATCATCTATGGCGGAATCAACAGCATCATCCAGTCGATCATCCAGCCGAAATACGTGGGCAACGCGGTGTCGCTGAGTGAGACGTTGACCTTCTTCTCCGTCCTCTTCTGGGCAGTGGTCCTGGGTCCTGTCGGCGCCGTCCTCGCCGTTCCCCTGACGCTCTTGTTCCGAACCATCCTGCTCGATTCCGACCCGACACTTTCATGGTGGCGGCCGTTGACGGGCGACAATAAGGACCTCGAGCTGCTCATCAAGGAAGAAGACAAGGCGATCCGGGCACGCCGCGGACGACTGAAGACGGGCCGCCCGGACACCGGAAGCGGGCCGAAGGCATGACATGCCGTCGGGGTGCTACCGGGGGAAGGTGAGGGGAGCATGCTGAGCACTCTCAGCAGCCTGGCTCTCTTCGCCCTGGCCGGGGCTCTCAGCACAGTGCCTATCAGCGTGACGATCATGATTCTGCTCTCGCCAAGTCCGCGCCGCGGCGCCCTTCCCTTCCTGATCGGCAGCCTCGCGGGTTCGATCGTGGTCGTGGGCCTGGCGGCGGTCGGGCTGCAATTCCTGCCCGTCAAACCGCCGCGCCTGCGTAAGGACGAATGGGTGGCACAGTTTGCCATTGTGATCGGCGCGCTTCTGGTTGCGTACGCCGTATACCTCCTCGTGAGCAAGGGCGGCCGGGACAACGCCATGCTTGGCAAGATGAAGTCGCGGTTCCGCTCGGCCCGGCCCTGGGAATTCGTCGTCCTGGGCCTGGGCTTTAACCTTCGCCCGAAGGCACTCCTGCTGGCCGTCACCGCCGGTGCCGTGATCGGTGTCCAGGAACTGCCGCCGCTGCCAAGCAGCCTGCTTGTCCTCGCCTACGCCGCCGTGGTCCAGTCAGCCGTCATCATTCCGGTCGCTGTGTGGCTGCGCTCCCCCGAACGGGCCCAAGTGCCTTTGACCGCCTTGTTCAACTGGCTGCAGCGCAATGGCCGCAGGATCGCGGCGATCGCGACGCTGACGATTGGGATCTTCCTCGTGGGCTACAGCCTTCTCCAGCTCTGATCGGACTCCCCCGAAACCACGCGCCTCGACGGATCCGGGAACCCCGCTGTCAGGGGTGCACCTGGACGCTCGCCGCTGTGAACTTCAGCCCAGGACGCTCCCCTCGCCGGTGCCGGCGGGCTTGGGGTCAGGGATCCGAATCATGCGGAACGAGGTGCCGAGCCCGGCGAGGCCGGCAAGGATCGGGACGAACAGTGCAATCTGGAGGGCCAGGGGCCGTGCCTCCGTGTTGATGCGGATGATTTCGTTCTGGATGTCCTCCGGCTGGCCGGCGATCTGTTCCTGGAGTTGCGCGTCGCTCATCACCTGGGCGTCGTCTTCCAGTACCGTTGCGACCTGCTGCTTGTCGTCGGGCGGGAGGACCGTGCTGGCATCGGACAAGCCGATGAAGATGGTCGAGAGCGATGCCAGCATGATGCCGCCGGCGAACGCGAGTCCGAAGGACAAGCCGAACGATCCCGCGGCCGAGTTCACGCTGGCGGCCTCGCTGACCCGCTCGTCCGAAATCGGGGACAAGGTGTAGTTGTTGAGCTGGGATACCAGCAGCCCCAGGCCAAAGCCTGAAATGATCAGCGGGATCAGCAGCCACCAGCCGGAGTCAGCTCGCGGCACGATTGGGACCAGCACCAGCAAACCCGCGATCAGAAACAGAAAGCCCCAACGTATGAGGCTGGCCGGGCGCCGCCTCCCGGACCTCTTCCCGACGATCATGGCGACAGCGAACATGGTCAGCGAGAGCGGGGCGATGGACAGGCCTGACTGCATCGCGTTGTATCCGAGCACCATCTGAAGGTAGATGGGCAGCACGATCATGGTGCCACCCAGAGCGATCTGCTGGAGCATTTGTCCCGTGGCACCAAAGCGGAAGGCTTTTGCTTGGAACAGGTCCGGATCCAGCAGCGTCGGCTTGTTGCGGCGTTTGCGCTGTAGGAGCCAGTAGACCAGGCCGCCCAGTCCGACGGCACCCACGGCCAGGAGTGCGCCCACTGCCTCGCCGCCTTCCTGCCAGACCAGGATTCCGAGCACGACGCCGCCCATGCCGACGATGGACAGAAGTGATCCGAAGATATCCAGTTCCCGGGGCCCGGTGTACGGCACGTCTTTGACGAGCTTGATTCCGGACAGGACGACCGCGATGATGAGGGCCTCGAGCAGGAAGGCGACGCGCCAGGACAGGAACGTGGTGAGGAAGCCCCCGAGCAGAGGCCCGACGGCGGCGGCGATCGCGGCCGACGCGCCGACCAGGGCGTAGACCCGGTGCTGGGCATCTCCCTCGAAATTTCCGTGGATGAGCGACTGCATGGCGGGAAGGAGCAGCGAGGCGCCAAGGCCGCCGATCAGGGCCCAGCAGATGATCACCGGGAGGAGAGTCTGGGCGAGCGTCATCGCCACGGCGCCGACGGCGTAGCAGGAAAGCCCAATGACGTAGGCGCGCTTGCGCCCGATCAGGTCGCCGATCTTGCCGCCGATCAGGATAAAGGCCGCTGATACCAGCGCCTCGAGGGCGATTGTCGACTGGAGTCCGCTGACGGTCGCGCCTATGTCGTCCACCACGGCGGAGATCGAGACGTTCATGATCGACGTGTCGACAACCAGCACGAACATCGCCATGGCCAGCAGCAGCGCCAGCCTTTGGTTGAACTGCACCGGCGGGGTCCCGGCGTCCTTCGGAGAGTTCATCGCGGTCCGCCTCCCACACTCGTTGGCTCGCTCGGGTCCACCACACAACCGGACATGTTGCCTCCTCTGGAGCAGACCGGGCAGTTCACGCATGAGCATGGTCCTGCAGGCACATCCCATCAGCGCCCACCGCAATGCGATGCTGATGCAAAGCTAGCTGTCCGGCCTCGAGACCGAATCATGCCCAGCGGGTGAGGTTGCTGCCCCCTTCCGCCGGCGACGAAGCGGGGCTGCGCTCCAGTGGTGCCCATGATGGCCTAACGTAGAAGGCTGCCCGGGTTTCGTTCCCGGACAAAAATTCACCACCCACCGCCACAGACTGACGCCCGGAGGAAATCCCCGATGCTGGAACAACTGGCAGCCTTCGTGTTGACCTGCCTGGTCGTAGTGGTGGTGCCCGGACCCGACTTTGCACTCGTCCTCAGGAATGCGCCCCGCGGCACACGGGCGGCAACCACAGCCGCCGCCGGCATCATGGTTGGCAACACGATCCTTGCCGTGCTGGCGGTGCTCGGTGTCACGGCGCTGCTGGGGGCCTCGGAAGTCGTCGGGACCGGGATCAGAATTGCCGGGGCCGCCTACCTGCTCTACCTGGGCCTGCGCGCCTTCGCTGAGGCGTTCGCCAGAACACCCAAACCCAGCCAACCCCCGGCACCGGCAGCGGAACGCCAACGCGGCGGGAGCTCGCCTTTCGTGCAAGGAATGGTGAGCAACTTGCTCAACCCGAAAGTCGCCGTCTTCTACTTGTCGCTGTTCCCGCAGTTCACTGTCGCCCCGTTGCCGCCCCTCGCCCAGCACGCATTGATGGCGGGCATCTTCCTGCTGATCGCGTTGGCCTGGTACGTGCTGCTGCTCAGCGCGCTCAAGAAGGTGACCGGAGTCCTCGCCCGGCCCCGGACCGGCCGGATCGTCGTCGGGGGTTCAGGCGCGGTCCTGGTCGGGGTTGGCGGCACCATCCTGACTCAGACGCTGGCCTCCGCCTAGCCGCCCGGGCAGCTCCCGCGCAGCCTTCCCGGGTGTCTAAACTCCGGATCAACCCCGGGGGCGTTGATAAGCGCCCCACCGGGCGGGATGATCAGCACATGCCCGGCAACCGTCACCGAAGGAGCCCGACCGTGAGCGCCGCAATCAAGACAACCGAGAAGCTGATCATCATCGGGTCCGGTCCCGCGGGGTACACCGCGGCGATCTACGCCGCCCGGGCCGGGCTCAAGCCGCTCGTCATCGCCGGTGCGGTCACTGCCGGGGGCGCTCTGATGAACACCACCGAGGTGGAAAACTTCCCCGGTTTCCCGGGCGGCATCCAGGGCCCCGAACTGATGGACGGCCTGCAGCAGCAGGCAGAAAAGTTTGGCGCGCAGGTGGTGTTCGACGACGTCACCGAGGTGCGGCTCGCCGGGCACCTGAAGCGTGTGGTCACCGGCGCCGGGGCGAGACATGAAGCGCCCGCCGTCATCCTCGCCACGGGCTCGGCGTATAAGGAACTGGGCCTGCCGGAGGAGAAGAAGTTCAGCGGCCACGGACTGTCCTGGTGCGCCACTTGCGACGGCTTCTTCTTCCGCGACCAGGACATCATCGTGGTCGGCGGCGGCGACTCGGCGATGGAGGAGGCCACGTTCCTGACCCGCTTCGGCAAATCGGTGACCGTGGTGGTCCGCAAGGGCGAACTGCGCGCCTCCCGGATCATGGCCCAGCGGGCCAAGGACAACCCCAAGATCAGGTTCGCCTGGAACTCCGCCATCACCGCGATCCACGGCAACGGCAAGGTCACCGGAGTGACCCTGACCGACACCCGCACCGGCGACACCCGGCAGCAGGCCGCCACGGGCATCTTCGTCGCGATCGGGCACGTGCCCCGGACCGAGCTTTTGGCCGGCCAGATAGACCTCGATGCCGACGGCTACATCCAGGTCGACTCCCCTACGACGGTCACCAACCTGACTGGCGTCTTCGCCTGCGGCGACGCCGTGGACCACCGCTACCGCCAGGCCATCACCGCCGCCGGCACCGGCTGCGCCGCGGCCCTGGACGCCGAACGCTTCCTGTCCGCGCTCGAGGACGCCGACAGCATCGCCACCGCGCTGGTCGAAGAACCGACGCACTCCTAGGCGAGCCTTGAAGCGGCCCTTCCCGACGGCACTCCCGGCGTCGGCACTTCCGTCGTCGGCAGTCCCGCGGCACTTACGGGTCGGGCACTGCGCTGTCTGTTGCGGAAACTGGCCGGTTCGCAGGCTCAGCCGGCGATGGCGGCGGCCGGGCAGGCAGGTTTGCCTCAAGCTGGTCGGCATCGACGGCTGCGAGGTTACGGATCAGGATGATGAGCCAGGCGAAGATCAGCGACGCGGCGATCAGCTCCACCGCGGTCAGGTTGTAGTAGCCGACAGGGAACCACAGCACCGCGGCGACGACGATGACCGCCAGGAAGAGCCACCCGAGCGCAGCGAAGGTGGCCGAGACGGACGGAACCAGCGTGCGGATGCGGACAATAAGGGACGCGAAGACCACCACCATGCCGGACGCGACCAGGGTGTGGAGCCCGAAGCGCTCATCGACGGGGAACAATCCCACGCAGGCGAGGAAGACGCCGATCAGGGCGATCCCGCCTTCGAGCAGCCTCACCCGATGCAGCGCGGACGGGGACTTCGCGGTCGCCGCGAGGGTCGCCGTCGCATATCCCGCCAGCGTGGAGATGACGACGCCGGCGACGATCAGGGTGAAGTTGAACGCCACTCCGGAGACGTCGGAGCTCATGCCGAGGGCACTGAGGTTCTCCTGCCACCACAGTGGATCCTGTGCGGTGAGCATGCTCGTGAGCAGGCCGGTGACCAGGAAGCCGGCGAGGAGGGCGGCGAGCCGGTAGGCGGTCATGCTGAGCGCGGACAGGTAGGCGATATAGGCGCTGATGGCTCCCGTGGTCCCGACCAGGACAGCGGCCGCGAACGGGTAGACGACCGCACCGATGAACGCCTGCTGGAACAGCGAAAAGAGCGCCAGCCAGCCGAGCAGGAAGATGCAGGCGTGCGCCAGCGCGAGTGCGGCGATATCGATGGACGTGCGGATCCGGCCTCCCCCGCGGGCCTCCGGTGCCACAGCCGGACGACGTTGCAGGCAACCGGCCACCACCGCCCCGGCGCCCAGCACTGCCGTGCCGATCGAGGCAATGTCACCGACTGAACCCCGTCCGGACAACGGGACCGGTTCCCGCCCGATCAGCAGAAAAGCGATGCCGCCCAGGACGAGGAAGGCGGCGCTGCCGACGAAGAGCGCCCGGGCCTCTGACGTGACGGCTGCTGGCTTGTTCGGGTCTACCATCACTCACTTCGATTCGCTGGCGTTGACGGCTCGTGCAGTTCCGCCGTCAGCGTCAGCCCCTTGTGCTCCAGCAATCTTTCGCATCCCGGGCGCTCGCACACCGGCGGTACTCCAACGCTATGGCCGCGGCGCCCCGGGGCCGTCACCCGGAACGGATGAACCCGCCCCGCCGGCCTCAGGTTTGTTGGGGCGCTGCCGGCCCGCTGTTGGCCCGCCGTCGGTGGACAAACGCACGGCCGGCGCGTGCGTCACTGACCCGCGTGCGGAACGACCAGTACGGGCCGGCCCTGCAGACGGGTCAGGGAAACGCTGACCGAGCCCTCCAGGAGCCGGCCCATCTGGGCAATCCGCCCAGGCCGCTGCCCGCCGACAATCAGCGCAGCCGCGTCCGCGCTCTGCGCCAGCCGGTCCAGGGCGTGGGCAACTTCGCCGTTCAGCACCCGGAAGGACCATGCCCCGCCGGGAGGACCGAGAATGCCCTCAAGGCAGCTGAGCAGCTGTGAGGCCGGGTATTCGGCTTCGACATTCGGGGCAGGATCAAGTGAGGTGCCATCCAGGACTCCGGCGGGCTCCCACTCGGTGAGGTAGCTCGCCGGGTCCACGAACGCGCAAATCAGGTGCACTCCCATGATTGCGGCGAGCCCGGCGGCGGCCCGTACCAGGCGCTCGTCGAATTCCCACGGCACACCGAGAACCAGCGGGCCGTCCGACCATTCACCGGCCCCGGCCTGCTGAAAATCACCGGGAGTTTCCATGGGTCCTGTCAGTCGAGGCGCGCACCCGCAGGGTGTCTATGCCCGGCGGGTGCAGCGGGAATCCACGCCTTCATTATGCCCACTCCCGGCCTCCCGGTCTCGCTGCCTCCTTGGGCAGTGCGGATTAGCTCGCGGCCGCCGACGTCAGAGCCTGCAACAGCGGCGTCGTCGGCCGCCCGATCAGCCGGGACAGCTCGCCCGTGACGGTGGCCAGCAGGCCCGCCTCGGTGTCCGCGTCCAGGGCGGCGAGGAATCCCGCGGTGCCCGCGTCGAGGCCGGCCGCGGTCAGGACCTCAACCAGTTCCGGGGCGGAGACGGGCTGGTAGACAACTTCCCGGCCCGTGATCCGGGTGATCGCCGTCGCCAGTTCCTTGAAGTCCCAGGCGTAGTCGCCGGAGAGTTCGTACGTGCGGCCCTCGTGCCCGGCGGAGCTGAGCACCGCCGCGGCCGCCGCGGCGTAGTCAGCCCGCGTCGCGCTGGCCACCCGGCCGTCACCGGCAGCGGCTACGACGGCGCCCGTCTGCTTGGCCGTTGCCACGGTCGGGGCGTAGTTTTCGGTGTACCAGCCGTTGCGCAGGATGGTGTTGTCGAGTCCCGACGCGCGGATGAGCTCCTCTGTTGCCTTGTGCTCGGGCGCCAGGATCAGTTCGGTGGTGTCCGCGGCCAGGACGGATGTGTAGGCGATGAACCCGACGCCGGCGGCCCTGGCCGCGTCGATGACGTTGCCGTGCTGCGCCACCCGGGAACCCACCTCGCTTCCGGAGACCAGCAGGAGCCTGTCAACGCCCGTGAGCGCGGCCTCGAGAGCCGCGGGATCGGAGTAGTCAGCGACGCGCACCTGGACGCCACGTGCAACCAGCTCCGCGGCTTTCGCGGCGTCGCGCACGATGGCCACCAGCGAATCCGGTTCCTGGCTGGTGAGCAGTTCATCGAGGACGAGCCTGCCCAGCTGTCCTGTCGCACCCGTTACTGCAATCGTCATGTTGCGCTCCTCATCAGTGGTCAAGCCACGTCACGTTCTGGTTCGCCGGCGATCCGGCGCTGGCGGGCATAACCGGACCCTGGTCCGGTTCATTCCCCGTGTTACGGTGTGCGACTGCTACGTCAGGGTCCACGACCGCTTGGACAACCCGAACCAGAACCCGTCGATTGCTGTCCTGGCCTGGATGTCTCCCGAGCCGTACGCAGCCCCGAGGGCAACATAGAGCGGAGCCCAGTGCTCGCTGCGGGGGTGCGCTTCCCGGGCGGCGGGCGCCTTGTTCAGGAAGTCGAGGATGGAGTCGACATCGCCGCGGGCCATGGCCTCCTCGGCCCAGTGGTCGAATTCGCTGGAGGCCGCGGGAGGGGCGGAGTCCGGCCCCCCGGCGGGATTGAACCAGCGCAGGTTGTGCGTCGTGAATCCCGATCCGACAATCAGCGTGCCCCGCTCCCGCAAGGGCCCCAGCGACATGCCGAGGTCGAACAACCCCTGCGGATCAAGCGTCGGCATGGACATCTGCACGACCGGCACGTCGGCGTCGGGGTACATCTCCTTCAGCGGAACGTAGGCGCCATGGTCCAGCCCGCGGCTTTCATCGCGCTCCACGTGGTGGCCGTGGCCGGCGACGAGCTTCTCGACTTCGGCAGCCAGCTCGGGTGCCTGCGGGGCGTCGTAGGCCACCTCGTAGTACTTCTGCGGGAAGCCGCCGAAGTCGTAGACCAGGCCCGGATCCCGCCCGGTTGCACTGAGCGTCACGGGGGCGTTTTCCCAGTGGGCGGAGACCATGAGGATGTCCCTGGGCTTGCCGAAGGTGCCGGACCAGTCGTGGAGTTCGCGGGTCCACGTGGAGTCGTCGGCCAGGGGCGGTGCGCCATGGCTGAGGAAGAGAACCGGGGGGCGGTCAGTGGTCTGAGTCATGGGATCATCCTAATCCATTTTGATTGAAGCTTCAAGCTTCCAGTTAGAACGAAGGCACACTGAACCCAAGACCCAGCAGGCCCCGGCCCGCCTGCTCGAGAACCGGATCCCTCGTCAGCGCCGCATGGTTCATCAGGACATTGACGTCGCGCTGGATCCGCTGGAGCGGATGCGACAGCCGGTGCACACTCCCGCCGGATCCCAGCATGATCACCCGAACAGCCTCGGCCGACGCCTCGCCGCTCAGGGCGAGGGACAGCCGGTACTGCCCGCGGTCCGGCTCCGTCATGGTCGAAGGCCCGCGCGCATGGGCGGCAGAGACCACCCGGACCGCCTCCTGCCAGTGCAGCCGCGCGGTGGCCACCAGCCCGAAGGCGTGCGCATACCGGACTTGCGCGAGCGGCGAGTCCGCCTGGCGGTTCTCCACGGTGTGCTTGACCTTCCGGACCATGATCAGCTCGCGGAACAGGTCGAGCGCGTATTCGGCAGACCCCAGGGCAGCGGCCGGGGCCACCATGTTCAGCAGCGCGCCCATGGGGGTGTGGATCAGCGGATCCGCGTGGAGCAGGCTCCCCGGATTGGTTTCCGCGCCCAGGAGTTCCCAGTCCAGAGTCCGATGCTCCGGGACAAACAGGTCCCCTGCCCGAATGTCGTTGCTCCCGGTACCCCGCAGGCCGGCCGTCTGCCACACGTCGAGGAGCTCGACGTCGGCCAGCGGCACCAGGCACTGCAGGCGCACGTCGCCGTGCTGCGCGGCGAGCAGCGCCCACCGGGCATGCATGACCCCGGAGGCAAAGGTCCACCGGCCCGAGATGGAGTAGCCTCCGGGCACTTTCCTGGCCACTCCTGCCGGCGCCCCGGTAGCGGCCGCCAAGGGAGCCGGCCCGTTCGCGAAGACCTCGTCCTGCGCCTCCCGCGGCCACCGCGCGAGCATCCAGACATGTTCGATCAGATGGCCGGCGCTCCACGCCGTGGAGGCGCACCCCCGGGCAAGCCGGCGCACCACCTCCACATAGGTTTCCAGCCCCATGCCCAATCCGCCCACCCCCTTCGGGGAGAGCATGTGGAAGACTTCGGCCGCGTGCAGCTCCTCCATCGTGGCGTCCGGAATGCGCCGGAGCTCCTCGGTTTCCGCAGCCCGCTCGCGCAGGCCGGGCACGAGCCCCTGGACCCGGGCGAGCATGTCGTCATGGGTCGGGACGGCCGCCGCCGCCCCGGCCACGGCCTGGGGCGCAGCCCCGACGTCGCCAGGGGCAGCGCCGGGCGCGCCGGGCGCACCGGCGACGGGTCCGGCGTCGGACGGGAGCACGAGCGTGTGGCCGGTATGGTCGCGTTTTGCGGCCAGGTACCGAAGATTGGCCGCCGAGGCATGGACGCCGGTGGCGACCTGCCCGGACACTTCGAGGCCGAGGCCGGTCAGCTGGGCTGCCTTGTCCGGGTTGTTGCTGAGCAGCCGCAGCGTGCCGGCACCCATTGCCTCCAGCATCTGGGCCGCCGCCGTGTAATCCCGCTCGTCTTCGCCGTGGCCCAGGGCCAGATTCGCGGCGTAGGTGTCCAGGCCGCCATCCTGCAATGCGTAGGCGTCAAGCTTCGGATACAGGCCGATGCCGCGGCCTTCCTGGCGGAGGTAGACCAGGAAGCCTCCCTCGGCGGCAATCCGCTCCACGGCCTCCCGCAGCTGCGGGCCACAATCGCACCTCTGGCTCCCGAACACGTCGCCGGTGAGGCACTCGCTGTGCAGCCGCACCAGCGGTCCGGCACCGCCTTGCGCCGCGCCCTGCAGTGCAGCCTCCCAGTCGCCGAGGGCCAGCAGCAGGTGCTCCTTGCCGTCGGTGAGCCCGCTGAAGCTCAGCACTTCGGCAACGGCTTCGAACCCGTCCGGGAAGCGCAGCGGCACGACGACCCGGCTGCGCACGGCGGCCGAAGGTGCTGCGGCCTTCGGCGTTGCAGTGGTTTCTGGCGCAAGGGTCATCTCGGGTCCTCAGGTATGGGGCAACAGGTGCTGACGTTGGCAGGGGCGCAGCCGTCAAGCCAGTCGGCTTCGAGCGGCACAGCCTTTCCGGCCAAGTTTACTTGAACCTTAAAGTTATAGGCCCGGGTGGCCGGTGATGCAAGCGATGACCCCGCGTGACGGCCGGGCGGGCGCGTCGGCGCGCACCGGCCCGGATAGGCAACCAGCCGGTGCCATCATGAGGGCGTGACTATCCCGAAAACCATCCTGTTGTTCGTCCTCGCCGCCGTTGCCGAAATAGGTGGGGCCTGGCTCGTCTGGCAGTCCGTCCGCGAGGGCCGGGCCTGGTGGTGGGCCGGGCTGGGTGTCGTGGCGCTGGGCATCTACGGCTTTGCCGCGACATTGCAGCCGGACGCACACTTCGGGCGTATCCTCGCCGCGTACGGCGGCGTGTTCGTGGCCGGTTCACTGGCCTGGGGCATGATCTTCGACGGCTTCCGGCCCGACCGGTGGGACGTCCTGGGTTCGGTGATCTGCCTGTTCGGGGTCGCCGTCATCATGTTCGCGCCCCGCGAGGCCGGATGACCGCCGCCGTACCCAGGAAGGATCCAGTAACCATGACCCGATTCGTGATTGGCCCGGACGTTGCCCTTCATCTTGCCCTCGAAAGGCCGGCGGTTTCAGACGATCACCAGCTGGTGGCGCCGACGCTTCTCCGCTCGCAGGTGCTCTCGCTCCTGTACCAGTCAGTCCGGCGCGGCGACGTGACGCGGGCCGATGCCAATCGTCAGCTCGACTACATCCGGGGCCTTCGCATCCGGCTCCTCGGCGACCGCGTCCTGCAACGCACCGCGTGGAGCCTCGCCGAGGAACTTGGCTGGGATGACACCCTCGACGCCGAATACGTGGCCCTGGCCCGGCTTCAGGCAGACGCCTTTCTTGCAGCGCTTCCAGGCGCGCAGATTCTCGAAGTCGGCCCGTGGGGACTTCGTCAGCAGGAATGGTCGGACCTCGACCTGGTTTCCAACTGGCGATCATTCCTGGACTCCCCCGAAAGATACCTGCGACACCTATAAGCCCGGCCTGGTCGAGGTTGAACTAACGGCGTCCCCGAACGGACAATGCCTGACAAGGCCAAAGGGGAACAACGAACCGCCGATCTCGGTCAACGCTAATGCGTCGAGTTTTCCCTACTGCTTTTGGGCGAGGCGCTGGAGTTGCCGTGCGTGCACGCCGCTCACCCAGTCCCACCCTGGAGCGGCCGATGGGCCAACCCGCGGGTCGCTGGGATCATGGGCGTCACGCAAGGCGTGCACGTACGCCCGATCCTGGTCGATCCGTGCGTGTACCTGATCAGCTCCGCCGACGGACCCGTGGCCGGGGACGAGGACATCGACGTCGCCCGCCACGCCCTCGAGCAGCCGCAGCGCGGCGAGGTAGTCCTCGATCGGGTCAGCGGTGTCGTTCAAGTCGAGCATCGGGATCAAGACATCAGAAAGCATGTCGCCGGCGACGAGAACCCCACGTTCCTCAATCAACAGCGCCGCGTGGCCCGGGGCATGTGCTCGATGCTCGAGGATGCGGACTTGGGGCCCATCCCAAGGAATCTGCGCCGTCCCGACGGGCAGGCCGGTAATAAGGCCGAGGAGATCCAGCGGTACCTGTTCGGGGATGCCGGCCGCCTTTGCGACAGCCTCCACTCCGCCCGACAGCCGATCCCGGGCGGTAGCCGCGCAGCGCGCGGTGCCGTAACGGGGAACTGCGCGGAGCCCGGCGGGCCAAAGCAGGTGGTCCCAATGAGGATGCGTCGAGAAGCCTCCCACAACCGTCTGGCCCGAATCAGACAAATCCTTCGCGAGGCAGTCCATTTCGTAGCCGTGCACCCCGGGGTCGATGAGCAACACACCAGCCCGGCCCCTTACAACAACGGCGTTGCTCTGGCAGAACTCGCTCTCGTGGATCAGCACACCCTCCGCGACCTGCCTCAACACGGGCTGGCCTCTTTTACATCGCGGGTGGCGTAGTTGTCCCCCGGAACTTGCTCGACCCGCGGGTCGGTGGAGACATTCATCCAATGGTCGATGCGGCCCATCATCTCCTCTTCCTAACAGTGTTGCGTTCTGCAACTCCTATAGCGAGGACCAAATACCTGTCAAGGATGACTCGTGGGATCACGGTTCCAGGAGACGCACTGATCCCGATACAAGACGGTTGACCGTTTTGCTAGGATCGGACCAGTCTTTCGTCTCCTACCTTTCAGTGGGCGACTACTGGATCCCGGAATTGCGACGCGACAGGGTGCTTCAGAGAAGGCCAGCGGAACTCCCGATCAACTCGCGCAGCGAGTGGGTGACGATCCTGCTTCCACGTCCCAGAGTTGAAGTTGAGGTTCACAGATGGTCATTCAGGATCGCGCGAAGGCCACCCGCGGTGCCATTGTCGTCGGCGCCGCTGCGGTCTTTGAGGAGCACGGCTACGGCAGTGCCAGCCTGACCCAGGTCTCTGAGGCGGCCAGGGTGACCAAGGGCGCCCTCTATTTCCACTTTCAGTCCAAGGAAGATCTCGCCAGGGCGGTCATCGAGGAGCAGCATCGGATCGTCGTGGCCGAAAACGAGAGCATCCTTGCCGGGGACTGGCCAGGCCTGACGGCAATGATCCTGCTGTGCCGCGCTTTCGGTCTTCAACTGGTGCACGAGCCAGTTGTCAGGGCCGGCATCCGATTGACGTTTGAAGCGACGGCTTTTGGTCCGCCCGTGCGCGGCCCTTACGAGGACTGGATCGCCGTAATGGAGCAGCTTACCGATCGGGCCAAGGCAGAATTGCAAGTCCGGCCCTCCGTCGACGCCGGGACATTTGCCCGATACCTTGTTGCTTCGTTCACCGGGGTTCAGATGGTCTCCGGAGTACTCACCGACCGCGCGGACGTCATGCAACGGATCGAAGAGATGTGGGAGATCGTGCTGCCGGGGATCATGCATGACGATTTCAACGGTGACCCCCACGCTCTCTCCGGACTGGTTTCCGCTGGAAGCTCCATCCCCCCGCGGACTCCTACCCCGCCAGCACCGTGACAGCCGCGCACGGCCAGCGAGGGCTGCGGCCCCTAGGCGGGTAGTGCCTTGCTTGCCATCGTCGAGACTTTCAGCGAGTCCAGTCACATAAACCGGATGACCGCCTTGTTTTAGGCCGGGTGGTCATTTATTCTTGTATGGGATCCATTGGGGACTCCGCTCGAAGAGCGGCTGTGTCGGCGCGCATTTTTTGGGGGGCGCCGGCACAGACCCCCGGCCTGGACTGTCCGCGATGGCGATCCAAGCACGCCAATGATCGCGGTCACGACGACGGCAAAGGTTGCCAGAACCGACGCGTTGAGGACGAGCGAGAGTTCCATTTGGTGCGGGAGAAGCACAGATTCGTCCCACCCTGCATTGTCGGCGCGATTGATGAAGTCTGCGTCGATCGGATTCCACAGGATGGCCGCGACACTGGTTGCCACCAACGCGCAGAGACTGAGGACCAGCTGCACGACGGACCATACTGACGGCTTTCCCTTGTGGCTTGACGGACGTTTGTCCATAGCTTCCCCCCGTTTAGTCTCGGCCGTGGCCGTTGCAGCCGCCGTTAATGCATTGCCCGTTGCCCACCGCCGGGGGCGGCGTCAGCCGGCCCGGTCGCTTCGATAAGCCCTGAGTGCGTCTTCTCTGAACCACTTTCGGGTCAGGAAAGCGTCCAGAACGCAAGAAACGCCGAGGATCGTCCAGGAAGTCCAAACTGGCGCAAGGCCGGCAATCACCAAGACCCCGACAGCAACAACGAAGCCGACGGAGACGCAGCCATAGATCCGGCGTGTGCGCGTTGCAAATCGTGCCTCTTGCGTTTCGCGAAAGTAGTTCAGCATCAGTCCCCCAAGGTTCGAATCGGAGCCTACAGCACTGGTCGCACCAAATACCGAAAATGGGTTCGCGTCAGCTGTGGCTTTGACCCAAACTATTTCTGAATCACGGAGTTGTCGGGCGTGTCATCAGCACCGCTATTTGGTCTGCTCCTCTCCGCAGCACGTTAGAGGATCCTGCACCGGCACGTCGGGTCGTCGGGTTGCCTCGAACCACGTTCCGTCTGGTTCGATGAGTGCATTGATCATTCGCAGCTGAAGCTGTCCGCCCCGAAACTCAATGCGGGCGACCGGGTCGCGGTTCTCTCCCCGTCGTTCGCTGCCCCCGGATTCGCCCCGGCCGTGCATGAACAGGCGATGCGGCGGCTGACATCGGCTACGGGTTTGATCCCTGTGGAATTCCCGACGACGCGCAAGCTCGGTTCCAGTCGCGGGGAACGGGCGGCGGACATCAATGCGGCGTTCGCCGATCCCAGCATCCGCGCGATTCTCGCCACCATCGGCGGCGACGACCAGATCACGGTCGTACCTCATATCGACGAGGCGGCCGTGCGGGCGAATCCAAAGATCTTCGTCGGATACAGCGACAACACCAACCTGCTGAACTGGCTGTGGTCACTCGGGATACGCGGATATTACGGAGGGTCGACCCAGGTCCACCTCGGCGCCGGGCCGGGTGCTGACGACGTCCACCTCGCTTCCCTGCGGGCCGCGCTGCTCACTGGAGGCGAGCTTGAGATCACCGATCCCGGGGAGTCGGAGGACTTCGGGCCGATTGGCTCGAGCCGCGGGCA
>NZ_KI914927.1:59528-62913 GCF_000520575.1 Arthrobacter sp. I3 | reverse complement strand
ACTCGTCGAATACGGCGACCGCGAACCCACCGAACCCTGGACGTGGACAGGTCCCGGACGCACGGTCTCCGGTTACACCTGGGGCGGCTGCATCGAAGTCCTCGACCAGCTCGCCATCGCCGACAGGCTGCCCTCCGTCGACGCGCTCCGGGACACAATCCTGATCCTCGAAACCAGCGAACTGTTGGCTCCCGCAGATTGGGTCAAGCGATGGGTTCGAGCGCTCGGCGAGCGTGGTGTCCTGGGGGCGGACGACGGCGTGATGCTCGCCAGGCCTCCAGTCAGCAGCCACGGGCAAGTTCCCCCTGCCGCCGAACGGGCTCGGCTCCGCGCCGCACAGCGCGATGTGGTCAGCACCGAATTCGCACTGTACAACCCGGACGCCGTCGTGTGCATCGGGGTTCCCTTCGGGCACACCCGACCGCAGTGGATCCTCCCCTACGGCGGTCGAATCCAACTCGACGGCGAAGCCAGGAGGGTTACAGCCAGCTATGCCTGATCGTGGCAGGCAGGGCCAGGAGCACACGTCGGGTCATCATCATTTCCTATGCGGTCGGCCGCACGTTCTGATTTGATCGGAAGAGGTTGATGGGGTCGTATGCGGCTTTGACGGCGGCCAGCCGGTCGTAGTTGGCGCCGTAGGCTGCCCTCACCCGTTCCTCCCCTTCCTGGCCAAGATCGTTGACGTACACCCCGCTAGCAGCAAAGGGTTGCATCGCTTCGAAGAAGGCGCGGGCCCAGCCGACGTGTCGCTCCGTTTCTGCCGGATTGGACCACTGGGCCAGGATGAGGAGTTCGCTCTGGGACCGGCGATGGGGAAATGCCGTGGCCGCCGGGGGAACCCGAACGGCCACACCGTGCAGTTGTTGCATTCCGATGCCGCTCGCCGTTGAAGGCATCTCGGCCGCAAACCGGAGCAGGACATCGATGGCGTCGGCGGTGAGGTCAGTCAAAAAGCTCGATTTCCAATAGTGGTGCCGGCCCGACGGAAAGCCGCCGTCGTGGGCGCTTTGCCAAACGCCATAATCGGTGGGCACCACCGCGTCCACATCTGGGCCGAGGTCGCGCAGGGGCCGGAGCGCCAGCTCCGCCTCATCATGCCCGCCGCTCCAGCAGACGCCGACGCCGAAGACAGGGCGTCCTGAGGTGTCACACCCCAGACTGGCCGACATCGAGAGTTCGTCGGGGCACGAAGCGGCGAATCCGGGATAAAAGCCCAGGACCTCCCTTGTCCGTTCGGCCGGGAATGAGAGCGCTCCGGCAAGAACCTGTCCGACGGGATGCAAACGATAGGTGAAGGACGTGACAACACCGAAGTTGCCGCCGCCTCCGCGGATGGCCCAATAGAGGTCTGTGTGTTGGTCGGGGCTCGCCGTCAACAGCCTGCCATCCGAAGTCACGATGTCGGCGGCCAGCACGTTGTCGCAAGCGAGCCCGTGTTTGCCGTTGAGCCAGCCGATGCCACCTCCGAGGGTCAAACCGGCGATGCCGGTAACCGACACGACTCCGAGCGGCGTGGCCAGGCCGTGCGCCTGGGTGGCGACGTCAAGGTCGGCCAGGAGCGCACCCGCTCCGGCCACGGCGGCGCGCCGTTCGGCGTCGACCTGAACGTTCTTCATGCCGGAGCAATCCAGCATGAGCCCGCGGGCGCCGACGGCGTTCCCTGCCACGTTGTGGCCGCCGCCCTTGATGGAGACAGGGAGATCATTTTCCCGGGCGAAGTTCACGGCACGGCGAATATCCTCGGCGTCGGCGGGGCGGACAATGACGTCCGGACGGCGGTCAATCATCGCATTGAAGACCTTCCGGGCGTCGTCGTAGCCGGCGTCTCCGGGCCGGAACAGCCGGCCCCGGAGCGCCGAACCCAGGCCATCGACGGCGGATGCGTCAAGCGACGGTGCGGGGGTCCGGAAAGCCACGACACGGCACCTTTCTCGTTCGAGATCGTCGAGGACGCGCGCCGGCCGGCGGCGTCGCGCTCATTTGACCGTCAATGAGCCGTGCATGTTGGGGTGGTAGTTGCAGTGAAAGGCGTAAGTCCCCGGTTCGGAAGGTGCCTTGAATGTGGCCGTGCCGCCGTTTTCCTTGACCTCGACATCAAAGAGGGTCGCATTCTGGTCCGCGGTTACCGTGTGCTCTGCGGTGTCCATGTTGATCACCTTCACCTCCGCCCCGGGAGCCACCGCACCCGGGATCTCGTAGGCGAAGTTGCTGATCGTGATTGTCGCGGCGGCGGCGTTCGCCGCCCCGCTTCCCGGCCCCGAAGCGGTGGAGCCGGCCGGGGCAGACGGTTCCATCGACATGCTGGGCGAGGTCCCGGCGGTCGTGGCAGGGGCCGACGCCTGCGTTCCGCCGCCTCCGGCACAGCCGCTCAGCCCGATCAGTACCGTTGCCAACACAAGTGCAGTCCGTGTCTTGTTGCTCGTCATGATGTGCCGTCCTCAACGCTGGAGGGGGCTGAGAAATCAGCCCGGCTTCTTTCCATTCTGCATCCGCCACCATCAAAAAGCACCGCTGAAAAGCTCCGACAGAGAGCACGGGCCATCAGGGCTGCGTCCTGGCCTTTTGCAGGTAGGCCATGAGTCCGGCCAGTTGCTCCGGGGTCCAGGGCAGATCGGCGCTGAGGGCAGTCTTATTGTCCTGCCACATGGAACGGGCAGCGGCTTTGGTCTCTTCGCCTGCGTGGAACATGGATCCGATTTCGTCCCATGCCGTGGCCCATTCCCGGATGGACGGATCGGATACCGGCGTCCCGTTTTCGACATGCTTGAGACCCTCCTCGACCAATGCGGCCCACCGGACTTTGGCGGCCTCGATGCTGTCGCTGCCAAGTTCGGCTCTGCGGCCGGCCAGTTCCTGGCGCTGTTCTGGTGTGAAGTAGTTTTCGAGCATGGTGATCATCTCCAAAGTTGCCATGAACTGTTCCGGCACCGGCATGGTGGCCCCGTCGATACGTGAAAGCAGGTCGCGTATCCGGTCCTGGACCGCCTGGACCTGCTCGGCGTGCTGGCTAAGATTCAGCAACTGCCTTTGCAGGAGCGTGCGCAGCGAGCCAATGTCATCGGCAGGGGTTCCCAGTGCAACGCCGATTTCGGCCAGCGGGAGGCCGAGCATCTGCAGCGACCGGATCCGGTAGAGCCGCCGGACATCTTCCTCGGTGTAGCGGCGGTGGCCGGAAGCCGTCCGCCGGCCTGCCGACAGCAACCCAATCTCGTCGTAGTGATGGAGCGCCCGGACCGTGACGCCGCACGCTTTGGCAAGTTCGCCGATGCTCCATTGACCTGCGGCACCGCTCGTCTCTGTCATGTGAACAACCGTAGATCCTCACCCCGCGTGAGGATCAAGAACCTACTGGCCCGGCCGGCCCGGCGGGCCGGCCGCCGAC
>NZ_KI914927.1:53889-59428 GCF_000520575.1 Arthrobacter sp. I3 | reverse complement strand
CGCCAACCCCGTCCCGTCCGGTCAGCCCGTCTTCCCGACGTCGGCCAGCCGGTTGTTCAGCCGGTCCACCTCGTCGAGGACTTCGGTCGCCGCCCAGGCACGGCTGCGCTTGGACTGGGTGACGGGGGTAATGACCTCGGCGGTGGAGAGCCGCTGCAGTGCGGCGTACACGGAGCTTTCGGCGACGCCGGCAATGTGGGCTGCGCTGTGGGCCTCGAATACGGGCCGCTCCAGCAGCCACGGAATGATCTTCTCGTCCGCGGATCCTCTGCGTGGCCTGGCCAGCTCCAGCCACATCGCCGGCAGCGCATCGAGGGCGGCGACGGATTCGCGGGCGGCATCCGAGGCGCGGATGGCGGAACGGGCCAGGTAGAGCACGAACGGATCGGCATCACCGGAGCGGTAGTTGTTGAGCAGGCTGAAGTAGGTGTCGACGTCGGCAACCATCGCCGACGCGATTGGGGTGACGGTGTTCCTGGTGAGCCCACGACGCCGGGAAATCGCCCCGATGAGTGCCCTCCCGATCCGGCCGTTGCCGTCGGTGACCGGGTGGATGGACTCGAAGTGGGCGTGCGCGATCGCCGCCTGCGCCATGATCGGCAGGTCGCGGCGGTTGCAGAAGACCATCAGGTCTTCCATCAGGTCCGGCACGAGCTCCGGCGGGGGCGGGACGTGGATGGCGCCCCGCGGTGAATGGTCACTGCCGCCGATCCAGTTCTGAACCTCCCTGAACCGGCCGGCGTGTGGGCCGTCCATCGGGTCGTTCTTCATGAGCGTGTGATGGGCGGCCAGCATTGCCTCCAGCCGGATCTCGCCGGTTCGCCCGGCGTCGTCGATCATCCCTTGTACGGCGTCGGCGGCAGCCACCATGGAGCGGGCGTCGTCGCTGGCCTTGAGCCCGATCATGGCCCGGGCGTAGTCATCGCGGTTGGCGTTGACGTGCTCGATTTTGGAGGAGGAGACCGCCTCGCTGCGGAGCAGGAACCCGCTAATGGCGGCCATCCGCGTGCCGGCGGTGACGTCCAGGGACGCGATGGCGACGGCGGCCTCTTCCAGGGCGACGATGGTCTCACGCCCCGGATCGAACCAGCTCCCGGCGATCAAGGGTGGCAGCGAGACCACCACCTCGGTGAATTCCCGGTCTTCGCGCGGCGGCCGCCCGGACGACTTCCACGGCATCATCTTGCTGCCGTGCGCGGGCCAGCGGGTCATGGATCCTCCGGAAATCTAAATAGTCACCCTACTATTTAGATTTTAGGGGCTAAACATGAATAACGCGACGCGTGCTTCGGAAAACCTGCCTTGGCGGGGCGCGCTGCCCTCGATCGTCCCGCCCTAGGAGCCGGCCTCCCTCACGTCCGGCCGCGTGGCTTCCTGCAGCACCCAGCGGTTGCCATCCGGGTCGCTGAAGTACGCGAAGGCGATTCCACCCATGTCCTGGACTTCGCTGATTTCCGCTCCCCGCCGAAGCAGCTCAGCCCGCGTGGACGCCATATCGGGGACCACCAATTGCAGGCCCTCCAGGCTGCCCGGCGGCATGCTGGTCATTCCGGTGCCGACGACGATGGAGGCGGCGGAGCCCGGTGGCGTGAGTTGCACGACCCTCATTCCCGGGATGTATTCGACGTCGTGGTCCAGAACGAACCCGAGTCGGTCCGTATAGAACGACTTGGCCTTGTCCACGTCACTGACGGGTACTTGTACTACCTCGAGGCGCATCTCCATGCGGCTCACAGTACCCCTGATTCCTGCTGCGCACAGGACCACCACGGCCGGTGTAACCTCCGGCATCCCCGGCGCCCTGAAAGCTGAATTACCCGGGGTGGCAGGTGGCGGCGGCAGCCCAGATACCTGACCAGTCCTTCGCCGCCTCGGATATTCCCGTCGGACTCAACGCCCTCCTCCCCTGGTTCCGGCCGACGATCGCCGTCGGCCTCTTCAACGTGGTGGGTGAAAGGCGCGGATTGCGGGTCCCGTAATTGCACCGGGTTCACGAATATGCTCTCCACAGCCGCCACAACACGGCGTGCATCGCACGGCGCAACACGCGTTGCTGCCTGGGACTCGACAAGGGGATGGATCCAGATGCTGTTGGACCAGCTTTCCGCAATACTCGCCTGCGCACTCTTGGCCGGCCTGGCTGTTTTCCAGGTGGCGCTGATCGCCGGAGCACCGCTGGGGAGAATGGCGTGGGGCGGTCAACACCGCGTCCTCCCGGCCAAACTCAGAATCGGGAGCGCAGCATCCATTCCCCTGTATGCCCTCTTCGCTTATGCGGCGCTGGCCAGGTCCGGCTTTGTCCCGCTGTTGGTCAGCGAATCATTTACTGCGATCACCATGTGGGTGCTGACGGCATACTTCGTGCTCGGCGTCCTTATGAACGCAATCTCCCGGAGCAAACCCGAACGCCTCGTCATGACCCCCACCACGATCGCCCTTGCAGCCCTCTACCTGGTCATCGCACTCCACTGATCTCGTGCCGGTGACCGACGAAGGCCAGCCCGTGGACGGCCCTGCCGACCGTGCCGGGCACGGCGTGGCGGGAATGCGCCAGCGCGTCGCACTCTAAGGCGGTATCTTGCGCGCGAGACCCCTGACCAAGGGTGGATGGTCCGTGACCGCGCGGTTCCCGCTGCAGGAAGGAGCCACTTGGAAGCCGTAGCTGCCTCGTCCACGCGGCCGATCCGGGTGCTGCTCGTCGATGACCAAACACTCGTCCGGACGGGCTTCCGCATGGTCCTGGAAGCCCAGGACGGCGTGGAAGTCGCCGGTTAAGCCGCCGACGGCAGCAGTGGCGTCGACATGTGTCGAGCTCTGGCACCGGACGTCGTGCTGATGGATGTGCGAATGCCCGGCACGGATGGGATTGCCGCGACCCGGCGCATTGTGGAGGAGTGCCCGAACTCACGGGTCATTGTCCTCACGAGGTTCGATCTCGACGAGTATGCCTTCGCGGCCCTCCGGGCCGGTGCCAGTGGTTTTCTGCTCAAGGATGTGGGGCCAGCTGAGTTGCTCGTTTCCCTTCGGGCCGTCGCCGGAGGAGACGCCGCCATTTCCTCCCGGGTCAGCCGCCGGATGCTGGACCTCTTCAGCCAAAGGCTTCCCTCCGGCCCCGGGCCGCGGGTGATGAAGCGGTGGCATCACTGACACAGATGGAACGGGAAATACTCTCGGCCATTGCCCTGGGACTTACAAACACCGAGATCGGGGAACCACTGACTGTGGCGGAATCAACAGTCAAAACCCACGTGGGCCGCATCCTCATGAAACTCGGGCTGCGCGACCGTGTGCACGCCGTCATCTTCGCCTACGAACATGGCCTGGCCAGCTACCGGCGGCCGGACTGACTGCTGGTCCGAGGGCGAGAAGTGCACCTATAGGACTCGGCGGGACGATCAGGCCTGGCTCAGCGCCTTGGCCTTGACGGCGTCGAATTCGGCCTGGGTCAGGGTGCCGGCGTCGAGGAGTTCCTTGGCCTTTGCGATTTCCTGGGAGGGGGACGACTTGGCCACGGAGCGGATGTATTCCGTTGTTGCAGCTTCGGCCCGCTGGGCACTGCGGGCCTGGCGCTCGGCCATGCTGCGGCCCCGCGCGATCAGGTACACGAGAACCGTGAGGAACGGCACAAAGACGAGGAAGATGATCCACACAGCCTTGAGCCAACCGCTGAGTTCGTGGTCCCGGAAAATATCCGAGATAACTGCAAACAGCGCGAAAAGATACGCGATGAACGCGAATGACCAAAAGAACAGCCAAATGAAGTTCCAGAATTGCTCCACGGGAGCCATCCTTCCGTTCTGAGGACGCCCTGCTGGCATCCTTAAGCGCCAAACTAGCCCCCCGGGCCGTACGCCGTTAGGACCAAAGGGCCCGAATTCAGCGCGGGAGCGCCACTGTGCGGGGTCAGCAGAAGGAAGTGCGGAGCAGGCGCGGGATGGCGGAACCGGAAGCGGCGGGCCTAAAAGAAGTGCAGCTCACTCGCCGCATCCGGCGAGGGGTGCACCACGGGAGCCTGGCCAAGTTCGAGCAGGATGTCGTTAATACTCAGCTGGCCGTCCAGCTGAGGATCCAGCTGCACCGGAACACCAGCCTCCGGAACGGCGTCGCTACTCATGCCACGATCATATGTGCGGACAGCCCCTGGGCCGGGGGGCCACGCCGACCGGGATCACGGACGGGGGTCCCCCCGGGGCCACGCGGACCAGGGGCGTCATGCGCCGTCGTAGGCCTCTGCAGGGCGGCGATGTCCAGCTTGCGCATGGCGAGCATTGCCTGCATCGCACGCTGGGCGCCGTCGGGGTCGGGGCCGGCGAGCAGTTGTCCCAGCACGGCCGGAACCACCTGCCACGAGACCCCGTACCGGTCCTTGAGCCAGCCGCACTGGCTTTCCTGGCCGCCGTCGGTCAGGGCCGACCAGTAGCGGTCCACTTCCTCCTGCGACGCGCAGTCGATCACAAAGGACACCGCCTCATTGAAAGTAAAGGCCGGACCCCCGTTCAATGCCGTGAAGGTGCGCCCGTCAAGCAGGAACTGAACGGTGATGGCTTGGCCGGCGGGCCCGGGACCGCCGTCGCCATACCGCGAGACATCGAGGATTTTGCCGCCGTCGAAGATGGAGACGTAGTACTCGGCGGCTTCCTCGGCCTGACTGTCGAACCACAGGCAGGTGGTGATCTTTTCGCTCACAGCGCTCCCCTTGCGTTTGCCGTGCCGCCGGCAGACTCCGGCGGCGATCAGCGGCATGGGGCCGAGCCTAGCCCGGAGGTGACTTCACACACAACGGTGCCCGCCCGGAGCCCATCCTGACGGGACTAGGCTTGGATGTATGCCCTCTCCAACCCCCAGACTCCCCCGCCCGTCCGCCCAGGACGCTCCCCATTCCGGCCTCCGGCCCGCGCAGACAGCAGCCCTGGCCGCATGCGCGGATGCACTCCTGATTCTGCTCTTCGCGGCGATCGGGCGCGACGCGCACCAGCGCGGGGAAATTATCACCGGCGTCTTTGCGACGGCGTGGCCGTTCCTGGCAGGCGCGGCACTGGCATGGCTGGTCCTGCGGCTGTGGCATGACCCCCTGCGGGTGTGATCGAGGATTTTGCCGCCGTCGAAGATGGAGACGTAGTACTCGGCGGCTTCCTCGGCCTGACTGTCGAACCACAGGCAGGTGGTGATCTTTTCGCTCACAGCGCTCCCCTTGCGTTTGCCGTGCCGCCGGCAGACTCCGGCGGCGATCAGCGGCATGGGGCCGAGCCTAGCCCGGAGGTGACTTCACACACAACGGTGCCCGCCCGGAGCCCATCCTGACGGGACTAGGCTTGGATGTATGCCCTCTCCAACCCCCAGACTCCCCCGCCCGTCCGCCCAGGACGCTCCCCATTCCGGCCTCCGGCCCGCGCAGACAGCAGCCCTGGCCGCATGCGCGGATGCACTCCTGATTCTGCTCTTCGCGGCGATCGGGCGCGACGCGCACCAGCGCGGGGAAATTATCACCGGCGTCTTTGCGACGGCGTGGCCGTTCCTGGCAGGCGCGGCACTGGCATGG
>NZ_KI914927.1:52613-53789 GCF_000520575.1 Arthrobacter sp. I3 | reverse complement strand
CCCCCTGCGGGTGTGGCCCGCCGGCGTCGCTGTCTGGCTGGGAACCGTCGGCGTCGGGATGATCCTGCGGGCCCTCACCGGGCAGACGGTGGTGCTGCCCTTCATCATCGTGGCCCTGCTGAGCCTGGCCGTTTTCCTCCTGGGTTACCGCCTTGTGGCCGCGGGCGTTCGGCGGTTGCGTTCACGCCGCCGCCAGGCCTAATGCACTAGGCTTGCAGAAGATGGCAGCGCCCGTGCAAGGGCCGCCGACAGGCCCGCAAACGGCGCAACCGATCCGGAAAGGTTCACACGTGGTCACCGCATTCGTCCTGATCAAGACAAACGCTTCACGCATCCCGGAGACCGCCGAGGAAATCTCCGCCATCGCCGGCATCAGCGAGGTCTATTCCGTAACGGGCGAGTGGGACCTGATCGCCATCGCCCGGGTCGCAAAGCACGAGGACCTGGCGGACGTCATCGCGGACAAGCTCTCGAAGGTTCCCGGCGTCGCGCACACCACTACGCAGATCGCGTTCCGCGCTTACTCCCAGCACGACCTCGATGCGGCCTTTGCCCTCGGATTCGAGCAGTAGCGAACAATCGAATTGCGACCAGCTCACATGAGACGGGCCCGGCAGAAACGCTGTCTGGCTGGGAACCGTCGGCGTCGGGATGATCCTGCGGGCCCTCACCGGGCAGACGGTGGTGCTGCCCTTCATCATCGTGGCCCTGCTGAGCCTGGCCGTTTTCCTCCTGGGTTACCGCCTTGTGGCCGCGGGCGTTCGGCGGTTGCGTTCACGCCGCCGCCAGGCCTAATGCACTAGGCTTGCAGAAGATGGCAGCGCCCGTGCAAGGGCCGCCGACAGGCCCGCAAACGGCGCAACCGATCCGGAAAGGTTCACACGTGGTCACCGCATTCGTCCTGATCAAGACAAACGCTTCACGCATCCCGGAGACCGCCGAGGAAATCTCCGCCATCGCCGGCATCAGCGAGGTCTATTCCGTAACGGGCGAGTGGGACCTGATCGCCATCGCCCGGGTCGCAAAGCACGAGGACCTGGCGGACGTCATCGCGGACAAGCTCTCGAAGGTTCCCGGCGTCGCGCACACCACTACGCAGATCGCGTTCCGCGCTTACTCCCAGCACGACCTCGATGCGGCCTTTGCCCTCGGATTCGAGCAGTAGCGAACAATCGA
>NZ_KI914927.1:45260-52513 GCF_000520575.1 Arthrobacter sp. I3 | reverse complement strand
CGGGCCCGTCTCATGTGTTCTTTAGGCGGTCTGCGACAGGGCGACCCACCTGTCCAGCACCGCGGCCGCGGCTCCGGATTCAATGGACTGCTCGGCGCGGTTGAACGCGGCGGCCATGCGCCCCGCCAGTGGACCCACGGCGTCGAGGTCGAACGCCACCAGCCCGGCCGCGGCGTTGAGCAGCGCCGCATCGCGGGCCGGCCCCGGCGCACCGCCGAGGACAGCCCGGACGACGGCGGCATTGGCCACCGCGTCCCCGCCGCGCAGTTCCTCCAGCGTCGCCGTCCGGATGCCCAGATCGCGTGGATCAAACATCTCTTCAGTTACCTCACCGTTGCGGATCTCCCACACCCGCGACGGACCGGTGGTAGTGAGCTCATCCAGGCCGTCATTGCCGCGGAAAACCAGGCCGCGGTTGCCTCGCTTGGCCAGCACTCCGGCCACCAGCGGGGCCATTTGCTCATTGGCGACGCCCACCGCCGACGCCTGGACATGTGCCGGGTTGATCATGGGGCCCAGGAAGTTGAACGCCGTCGGAACGCCGAGTTCGCGGCGGGCGACGGCGGCATGCCGCATGGAGGGATGGAACACCTGGGCGAAGCAAAACGTGATTCCCGCCTCTTCGGCGTTGAGTGCCACGCGGGGAATGGGGAGATCCAGCCGGACGCCGAGGGCCTCCAGGACATCGGCGGATCCCGACGAGGACGACGACGCCCGGTTGCCGTGCTTGACCACCCGGGCCCCCGCTCCCGCGGCGATAAGGGCGGCCATCGTGGAGATGTTGACAGTGTTCTGCTGGTCGCCGCCCGTGCCCACGATGTCCAGCTTCTCGCCGGCAATGTCAATGGGGTTGGCGTTGGCGATCATCGCCTCCACCAGGCCGGCCAGCTCATCCACGGTCTCGCCCTTGGCACGCAACGCCACCAGGAAACCCGCCACCTGGGCCGGCGTCGCCTCACCGGACATGATGGAATTCATGGCCCACTCAGTGCTCCCGGCAGTGAGGTCGGCACCGCTGATGAGTGCGTTGATGAGCCGCGGCCAGGTGTTGCCTGCCGCCTGTGCAGATGCCTGTGAAGTCACCTCCCGATGCTATCGAGGTCGGCCCCGCAAAGACCAATGTGAACCCCGCCGGGAACTTTTCCGCGCGAATTCGCGTCTTTGTAGAAAAAGTCCTCCGAAAACGCGGTTTGCGTTGGGCAGGACGGACTTTTATAGACATAATGTCTATGTGACATCTGCGACCCATGCCCCCAGTACCCCGGCGCACCCGACGCTGAACCGCCCGAACATGGTTTCTGTTGGAACCGTTGTGTGGCTGTCCAGTGAGTTGATGTTCTTCGCCGGTCTCTTCGCCATGTACTTCACACTCCGTTCGACTTCCGGACTGATGTGGGCCGAAGAGACAGCCAAGCTCAACTTCCCGTTTGCGCTCGTTAACACGATCGTCCTTGTGGCAAGTTCCTTTACTTGCCAGATGGGCGTCTTCGCTGCCGAGCGGCTCCAGCCGCGCCGAACCGGCGGACGCTTCAGCTTCACCCAATGGGGGATGAACGGATGGTTCATCCTGACGTTCCTCATGGGTTCCTTCTTCGTCGCCGGCCAGGCGACCGAGTACGCCATGCTCGTTTCCGAGCATGTCTCGCTGTCCTCCAACGCCTACGGTTCGGCCTTCTACATAACGACGGGCTTCCACGGCCTGCACGTCATCGGCGGTCTGATTGCCTTCCTGCTCATCATGGGCCGCTCCTTCGCCGCGAAGAAGTTCGGACACTTTGAGGCAACTTCAGCGATCGTCACCTCGTACTACTGGCACTTCGTGGACGTCGTCTGGATTGGCCTCTTCCTGGTCATCTACGTCCTCAAGTAGTCAGACTTGACTCTTTTTCTACAAGAGGCAGAATTTCAAGAAGCGGCTCCCGGAGCCACCGCAGGATCGAATAAAGGAACCACCACGTGAAGGCACTCTCGCAGAAGCGACGTCACCCACTGGCAGCAATTGCACTGCTGCTGATGGGCCTCTTGGTCACGGGTGGGCTGTACGCCGTTGCCACCACCGTCAACCAGGCCAAGGCCGACACCACCACCTATAGCGCAAGCGACGTAGAGGAAGGCGGCAAGCTCTTTGCCGCTAACTGCGCCACCTGCCACGGCATGGGTGCCAGCGGTTCGCAGGCCGGGCCGTCCCTTGTGGGCGTCGGCGCCGCCGCTGTTGACTTCCAGGTCGGCACCGGCCGCATGCCCATGCAGATGAACGGCCCGCAGGCCTACAAGAAGCCCGCCCAGTTCAACGAGGAACAGACCAAGCAGCTGGCTGCTTATGTTGCCTCCCTCGGCCCCGGCCCGGCCATCCCCGAGGCAGGCGTGCTCGACGAAAAGGGCGACGCCGCCAACGGTGGAGAGCTGTTCCGCACCAACTGCGCAATGTGCCACAACGCCGCCGCCGCAGGCGGCGCACTGACCCGGGGCAAGTTTGCCCCTGCCCTCGCGGGTGTCTCCGGGCAGCACATCTACGAAGCAATGGTCACCGGCCCCCAGAACATGCCGGTCTTCAGTGACGCGAACATCTCCCCCGAGGGAAAGCGCGACATCATCACTTACCTGAAGCAGATTGAGGCCAACGGTTCACCCGGCGGCGCCGATCTTGGTGCTTTGGGACCGGTCTCCGAAGGTCTCTTTGTCTGGATCGCCGGGCTGGGCGTCATCATCGCGTTCACCATTTGGCTGACTTCCCGCACTTCATAAGCGGACCTTGCACCTGTAAGAATTTTCTGCTGACCCGTCAGCAGTTTGAATTGAAACCTAACTCGGCACTCGCCGAGACGAGAGAAGGATGAGGCGAATTATGGGCAACCATAGTGACGGCGGTCCGAACGACTCGGGCACCGTAGCTACGGCTGGTCAGAATGAGGTGGAGAAGTTCCAGGATCCTGGAATTCCCCCGCACCGTTTGCGCCTGGCTGACACGGACCCGAAGGCCGCAAAAAAGGCAGAACGGCAGGTAGCCCTTCTGTTCGGCATCTCGGTCGTTGGCACCTTGATATTCCTGGTGGCGTATTTCGCGATCGATCTGGGGCAAGACTCCGCGATCGCCACGATCCGCCTCCAGAATGCCCTGCTGGGCATCGGCACCGCTTTCGCGATGCTGGGCATCGGCACCGGTATCGTCCACTGGGCCAAGGCCCTTATGCCGGACCACGAGGTCTCGGAAGAGCGCCACGCGATCCGCACTGAGGAAGACCGCCAGGCTGCCGTGCGCATCGTCGATGACATCGTCGAGGAAACCGGCATTAAGCGCCGGCCACTGATCCGCAACACCCTGCTCGGCGCCGTCGCCCTCGCCCCCCTGCCGGCCCTGGCCATCTTCGGTGACCTCGGTCCCCGGCCGGACGACAAGCTGGCCCACACTCTGTGGGCACCGGCCCCGGACGGCAGGCTCAAGCGGCTAGCCCGCGACCCGGATGGCACCCCCATCAAGGCCGCGGACGTCACCATGGGCTCCGCGTTCCACGTCATCCCCGAAGGGCTGAACGAACTGAGCGAAGGAAAGCTGAACGAGAAGGCCAAATCGGTCGTTCTGCTCATGCGCCTGGACCCCGCACTGCTCAACCCCTCCCCCGAGCGCGCAGATTGGGCCTACAACGGAATCGTTGCATACTCCAAGATCTGCACCCACGTTGGCTGCCCTGTCGCCCTGTACGAACAGCAGACCCACCACCTCCTGTGCCCGTGCCACCAGTCAACCTTCGACCTGACCCAGCAGTGCAAGGTTATCTTCGGCCCGGCCAGCCGCCCCCTCCCCCAGCTGCCTATCGCAGTCGACGCTGAGGGCTACCTCGTCGCCACGAGCGACTTCCATGAACCCGTTGGACCGACCTACTGGGAGCGTGAGCAGCATGTCCTCAACAACAACGCCTGATGCCCCTGTCTTCGTCGCCAAAACCACAGGCGGCCGCATCACCGACTTCGTCGACCAGCGTGTCGGCGGCTCCGGAATCCTCCGTGAATTCGGCCGGAAGGTCTTTCCGGACCACTGGTCGTTCATGTTCGGCGAAGTGGCGCTGTACTCCTTCGTCATCCTGCTGCTCTCGGGCACGTTCCTGACGTTCTTCTTCGATCCGTCCATGGCGGAGACGCATTATGCGGGCTCGTACACGCCGCTGAAGAACGTGGAAATGTCGGTGGCCTACAGCTCCTCCCTGAACATCTCCTTCGATGTCCGCGGTGGGTTGTTCATGCGCCAGGTACACCACTGGGCAGCCCTGCTGTTCGTCGCATCTGTCTCCGTGCACATGCTCCGCGTGTTCTTCACCGGCGCATTCCGCAAGCCCCGCGAACTGAACTGGGTGGTGGGCAGCGTCCTGCTCATCCTCTCCATGGCCGCAGGCTTCACCGGCTACTCGCTCCCCGATGACCTGCTCTCCGGCAACGGCCTGCGCATCATCGACGGCGTCATCAAGTCCATCCCGGTCATCGGCACGTACACCTCGTTCTTCCTCTTCGGCGGCGAGTTCCCGGGCACCATGATCATCAGCCGCCTGTATATGCTCCACATCCTCCTGGTTCCCGCGCTCATCCTGCTGATGATCGTGATGCACCTCTTCATGGTGGTTGTGCACAAGCACACGCAGTACCCCGGCCCGGGCCGCAACGACGGCAACGTCGTCGGCTACCCCCTGGGACCGGTTTACGCGGCGAAGGCCGGCGGCTTCTTCTTCATCGTGTTCGGTGTCGTTGCCATCATGGCGGCGTTCTTCACTATCAACCCGATCTGGAACTACGGCCCGTACGACCCCTCCCCGGTTTCTGCAGGCACCCAGCCTGACTGGTACATCGGCTTCGTTGACGGCGCCCTTCGCCTGATGCCGGGCACGATCGGTGACTGGAAGGTCGAGCAGATCTGGTTCGGCCACATGTTCACGTTCAACGTGCTGCTGCCGGCACTCGTCCCGGCGGGCATCCTCTTCACGGTCATGTTCGCCTACCCGTGGATTGAACGCTGGATCACCAAGGACAACCGCGAGCACCATGTCCTGGACCGCCCCCGCAATGCTCCTACCCGTACGGCAATCGGCATGGCCGGTTTCGTCTGGTACTGCGTCATGTGGGCAGCGGCCGGCTCGGACCTCATCGCCACCCACTTCCACGTGGCCCTGAACGATGTCACCTACTGGCTGCGCGCACTGTTCTTCATCGGCCCGGTTATCGCGTTCATCGTCACGAAGCGGGTCGCCCTGGCGCTGCAGCGCAAGGACCGCGAGATTGCCCTGCACGGCCGTGAAACAGGCCGCATCGTGCGCCTTCCGCACGGCGAGTTCATCGAGGTCCACGCCCCGCTGGATGAATACAAGCGCTACAAGCTGGTCGGGTTCGAGTCACCGGCCCCGCTGCCTGCGGTGCCGAACGAGCACGGCGTCGTGGACCGCAAGGAAAAGCGCCGCGCGAAGCTTTCCCGCTGGTTCTTCGAGGACCGGGTTGCCCCGGCCACTCCGGCAGAGCTGGAGGCCGCTCACGGCCACCACGGCGCCCACGAAGCGATTGAAACCGCTGAGTCGAAGTCGCTGAGCCACTAGGCGGCACCAAGCACTACACAGGAAGGCCCGGTCCCCTTGGGGACCGGGCCTTCCTGCTTCCCCGGAAACGACAGAAACATAAGCAGCAACGCGGGGCACTTCGCGCCCTAAGCCCCTCGGAGGGGCGGGCGCGGACTGCCCCGCGTTGCTGTGGTCAGGGGCGGTACCCCGAGGCGTAGTTCCGGGTGGGCCTGACGCCGGGGCGCTGCAGGGGCACCCAGAGCTTGTAGCGGTCAGCCCGGTAGTAGGACACGGAGTAGTCCACCATGGCGCGGGCCACGAAGGCGTGGCGCTGGATCTTCAGCAGCGGGGTTCCGACCTCGACATTCAGGAGACGGGCCGTGGACGGCGACGCAGCCGTCGCCTCGATCATGTCCTCGCCCCATTCCATCACCAGCCCGTAGCGTTCGCTCAGCACGTTGTAGAGGGATGTGGGCGGTTCGCCGTCCAGCAGGCCGGGGACCCGGTGGGCCGGGATGAAGTTTTCATCCACGCTCATCGGTTCGTTGTCGGCCAGCAGGAGGCGCCGGAACCGGACCAGGGGTGTCCCCTCCTCCAACTGCAGCTCACGGGCCAGGAACGCGCTGGCGCCAATCTGCTCGAAGCTCAGGACCTTGGCGGCCGGGACCATGCCGCGGCGCTGCATCTCTTCGCTGTAGGAGGTCAGCTTTACCTGGAGATCCAGTTTGGGTTTGCGCACAAACGTACCCAGGCCCACGACGCGTTCAATCACTTCCTCACCTACGAGGGCATCGATGGCCTGGCGCACGGTCATCCGGGCGAGGCCGAAGCGCTGGGCGAGGTCCCGTTCGGAGGGCAGCGCAGATCCGGGCGGGCACGCGGCGGCGATGTGCGCGCGGAGGATCTCGCGCAACTGCACGTAGATCGGCACCCCGCTCTGACGGTCGATCTCGCCAATCATCTTGGACGCGTTAGTGGACGCCATGGTCCAGCCTCCGGTTGCGGCCCGGCGCGGGAAATACACTCATATCTCAAGGGTAAGCCCGTGCCCCGGCAGGTCTAGACCACGCCGCCGACTCAAGTCGTACCGGGTACTCCCCCGCCGCTACCCTTGTAGGTACAGGCCGTGGCCGGGGCAATGCCGCCCGCCCGGTCTGACGGACTGCCTGCCGGACGCCCTCCACCAGGGTCACCGGTCGCGTGGCCAGCCCGTGCAGCAGCAACACGTACAGAACAACACCAGCATGAGGGAGTCCCGTTGCCAGTTCGCAAGGCAATCGTCACGGCCGCCATCGGCCTCCACGCCCGGCCAGCGGCAGTATTTGTCCGGGCGGTCACGGCGACCGGCCTCCCGGTGACCATCAGCAAGGACGGCAGGCCAGGCGTCGACGCCCGCTCGCTGCTGGAGGTCATGACCGAGGACTTCGAGTGCGGCTGTGAGGTGGAGCTGGCCGTCGCTGCGGACGCCCTCCCGGCCTCCTGCAGCCCGGCAGAGGCCGAGGGTGCGCTGGAGGAACTCCGGATCCTCTTGGAATCGGCAGCGGCCGCCTGAGGGCCTCCCCGCTCCCATTCGGCGGCCCGCAGTGCGGTGCCGCGGCCCGCAGTGCGGTGCCGCCCTCCAGGCGGGACGCTGCGCAGGCGGGCTGGGCGCGCGGGGACGCGCCTCACCCGGCCGGCAGGAACTCAAGAACCAAGACAAAACGACGGCGGGCCCCACCA
>NZ_KI914927.1:43626-45160 GCF_000520575.1 Arthrobacter sp. I3 | reverse complement strand
GGTGGGGCCCGCCGTCGTGCGATCTTAACTTTTAGTCCGGGTGGGCGCTAGTGCGCGTGGTCACCGCGGCTGTACTCGTAGACCCAGCCGACCAGTGCGACCACTGCCATCCCGCCGGCGATGAAGACGATCCACCAGCCCACGGCCAGGCCGAGGAACCCTGCGGCGCAGGACAGGCCCAGCATCAGCGGCCACCAGCTCCAGGGGCTGAAGTGTCCCTGTTCGCCGGCGCCTTCGTGGATCTCGGCGTCGTTGCGGTCCTCGGGGCGCATGCCCACGCGGCGGCCGGTGAAGCCGAGGTAAGCGCCGATCATGCCGGCGAGTCCGCCAACCAGCAGGATGGCCAGTGCGCCCACCCATTCAGTCCAGTTGGTCAGGTATCCGTAGATAAATGCAACGGGCACGAAGAAAAAGACGCCGAAGCCAAAGATCCTTGATTCGATTTTCACTTGGCGGTGTCCTTCTGGTCGGCGTTACCGAGAGCCGCTGCTGCCGGAGCAGGCGAATCCGCGGTGTAGGACTGGGAGAGCTCCGGGTGGTGCAGGTCCAGGGCAGGACGCTCGGAGCGGATGCGGGGCAGGGAGGTGAAGTTGTGACGCGGCGGCGGGCAAGACGTGGCCCATTCCAGCGAGGCACCGAAGCCCCACGGGTCGTCAACTTCCACACGCTCGTTGCTTCGCCAGGTGATGTAGACGTTCCAGAAGAACGGAATCAGCGAGGCGCCGAGGACGAACGAGGCGATGGTGGAGAACTGGTTCATCCACGTGAAGTTATCCTGCGGCATGTAGTCGGCGTAGCGGCGGGGCAGTGGGCGCTAGTGCGCGTGGTCACCGCGGCTGTACTCGTAGACCCAGCCGACCAGTGCGACCACTGCCATCCCGCCGGCGATGAAGACGATCCACCAGCCCACGGCCAGGCCGAGGAACCCTGCGGCGCAGGACAGGCCCAGCATCAGCGGCCACCAGCTCCAGGGGCTGAAGTGTCCCTGTTCGCCGGCGCCTTCGTGGATCTCGGCGTCGTTGCGGTCCTCGGGGCGCATGCCCACGCGGCGGCCGGTGAAGCCGAGGTAAGCGCCGATCATGCCGGCGAGTCCGCCAACCAGCAGGATGGCCAGTGCGCCCACCCATTCAGTCCAGTTGGTCAGGTATCCGTAGATAAATGCAACGGGCACGAAGAAAAAGACGCCGAAGCCAAAGATCCTTGATTCGATTTTCACTTGGCGGTGTCCTTCTGGTCGGCGTTACCGAGAGCCGCTGCTGCCGGAGCAGGCGAATCCGCGGTGTAGGACTGGGAGAGCTCCGGGTGGTGCAGGTCCAGGGCAGGACGCTCGGAGCGGATGCGGGGCAGGGAGGTGAAGTTGTGACGCGGCGGCGGGCAAGACGTGGCCCATTCCAGCGAGGCACCGAAGCCCCACGGGTCGTCAACTTCCACACGCTCGTTGCTTCGCCAGGTGATGTAGACGTTCCAGAAGAACGGAATCAGCGAGGCGCCGAGGACGAACGAGGCGATGGTGGAGAACTGGTTCATCCACGTG